>CBJMQH010000257.1:0-7667 GCA_966431825.1 uncultured Trinickia sp. | reverse complement strand
GTCCTCCAGCGCCTCGGCCGTGATCGTACAACGGACGCGCTCGCCGTCCACCACTGCAGGAAATGCCAACGTCAATTCGCGTCCCGAGTATTCGGGTGCTTCGTTCGGAAAAATGATCTGCATGGGATTCGCCTTTGCCATGACGAAAACACGCTGTTGACCGCGCATGGGGGAGTGCCTCCTTCTTCGCAAGACGCGCGGGTTTCGCCGCCCCCCTCGTGGGCAGGCGGGTTCCATTTACTGTAGACCGTTTCGCACGATGAGCAAGTTTTCCACGCTCTTTTGCGTCAAACGTCGTCTTTGCTCCGAGGAATCGGTGCGTTTTTGCGCGCAACGTGCCATCAAGGCGGGTCGCGCGGCCAGACGTTCAGCAGTACGGCACAACCGAAAATGCCGACGACGACCGCCATGGCCCCGTACAGCACCGTGCTGCCTTGATCGAACAAAAGCCCGCGGATCGCCAGCGCAATGCCCGCCAGCGCGACGAATATTGCCGCCACCGCGAGCACGATTCGAAATTCAGTCCGTACCCTGGCGCTCTCCCGAACGCAGCGCGCTCACCCCGAGGTGCGCTTGAACGCATTGCCGCTCACGCGGCGCGACCTCGGCGAAGGCGGATTCCAAGGCATCGGGGACGCCGTACGAATCGGTTATCCTTGCGCCGTCCCGACCCACTCCCAGCCCGCGACGGCCCAGACCCCATGTCCGCCACGCCCCGTCATCCGATCGTGCGTATAGAACCGCTCGGACGCACTTTCGCGGCACCGCCCGAACAGTCCCTGCTCGAAGCCGCAACGCACGCGGCCATCGCGCTGCCTCGCTCATGCCGTAACGGCACCTGCCGAACCTGCCTGTGCAAGCTCGTCGAAGGACGCGTGCGCTATCGCATCGAATGGCCTGGCCTCACACGCGAAGAAAAGGACGAGGGACTCATCCTGCCTTGCGTCGCGAGCGCCGAGACTGACCTCATCATAGAAGTACCTGACGCCCAGCCGATTTGACGCTGGTCAAGCTCCACGGACTAAACCGCCTCGCGCCGGCCGGCACACGCCTTGCGCGCGCCTTCGATGTCGAATCGGAGGAATCGCCATGGCCCACATCGCACGCATCTACGAGCATCTGCCCGCAGCCGAGGCAGCCCGCAACGCCGCACTGAACTGCGGCGTGCCGCCGGATGCCATCGAGCTCGCCGCCCTGGCCGACGACGGCAGCAGCATCAAAGGCAACTTCCTGGCCGGCGACTCCGTCCCGCCGAACCGCCATGACGTCGACGAATACGACCGACGCTTTCGGACGACCGACACCGGTGCCCGGTATCGACTGACCATCGCCGTCGACGATAGTCAACTGCAATCGCTCGAAACAGCCCTGTCGCACTCGGGCGGAACCGCTTTCGGTTAAGCAGACAGACTAGACTGATTTATTCGCAAGTCGCGTCGTGAGCCGCTTCAGTCCGCGCTTCGTTCAAGTCGCGCGGTAATCGGAGCGGCGTCCCATACGTCGATTATTGCAGTTTTTAGAATTGTGTTTCTACGGATCTAACGATAGTGATTCGCGCGTCGGGCGAATACATTTACAAGGCTCGATTCCAGGAGCCGCTATGAGGACAAAAAAGTCTCCCGCCATAGACGTCAGCCGCGTCCAAATCGAAATACTTGAACAATCCGACACCACACTCATCATTCGCTGGGTCGAACCGGGGCGCTGCCATTATGGCGAACAACGTTGGCGCCGCCGTTCGGCGAACGCTTCAGGCACGTGTGTCGTTTCACGGCGAGCGATTCGCCGCGGCGATGCCGTTTTTCGTCCGGCCGAACGGCCGGCGCCGGCCAATGCATCGGCCATGATTTCTGTCGAGGCTTTCTTGCGCCACGCCGAAGAATAAGCAGCCGCCGGCGTGCGCCGCCAATCATCGTCTGTTTCGACTACGGAAAAGCGCAGTTGCAATTTGCGCAATCTTTGCCGACAACTCACTGCAGCCCGGACAGCGCCCCCCGCCTTCAACACTCACCGCGACGCTAATCACGCGCCCAATCAAACGCCTCGATTCTGCACAAGCATTGCACAGTGTCTCCACACCGCTGAGTCAATCCCGACGAATTGCACACGGACACTGCCGATTTTCGAATTACTTCGCGCCGCCCCCGCCTGTCGTCAGCGGTAACGGCCGCGAGCTCACCACAGGCCATCCACACGCATGCAGCCGCACCTGATCGCCCATGAGCGTCCCGTGCGTCGGCTTGCGCACAGGGATTTTTGTCGTATACGAGAAATCAGAAATTCTCGTATATGATAACGGGCAGCGGATTCCGCCTGAAGTCGGAGTGTCCTCAATCGGTCGCAAGCGCGCAAGCAGTCAGGATGACAACTATGGCAAAGCAGTTCGATACCGTCGTGCTCGGCGGCGGAATGGTCGGCGTTTCCGTTGCAGTCCATCTTCAGCAACGCGGCCTCGCGGTCGCCCTTGTGGACCGCAAAGCACCGGGCAGCGAGACGTCGTATGGCAACGCGGGGCTGATCCAGCGAGAAGGCGTCTATCCGTACGCGTTTCCGCGCGCACTTGGCACGCTGCTTCGCTATGCCGGAAATCGCTCGTTCGACGTGCGCTATCACCCGGCCGCGATGGCGAGGCTTGCGCCGTTTCTCTACCGCTATTGGTACAACTCGCGCCCCGACCGCCATGCCGCCATTGCGCGCGCCTACGCAACGTTGATCGAGCATTGCGTGAGCGAACACCGCCGACTCGCGGTCGCTGCCGGTGCCACTGCGCTACTGCGCCCCGGCGGTTGGATCAAGGTATTCAGGACGCCGGCACTGCTCGACGCCGAAGCGCGCAACGCCGAGCGCTCGCACCGCGAGTTCGGCGTCGAGTTCAACCTGCTCGGTCGGGACGGTCTGCGCGAGCAAGAGCCGTCGCTTGCCCCGGTGCTGGCCGGCGGACTCCATTTCACGGACGCAGAATCGGTCAGCGACCCGCAAGCACTCGTTACGGCCTACGCACGCCTTTTCGTCTCGCTGGGCGGTCAGATCTTCACGGGCGACGCGGCGACGCTCGCCGACCACTGGAGCGTGCAAACCGATCAGGGTCTACTCCAGGCGAAGCGCGTTGTCGTCGCGCTCGGACCGTGGTCCGATCTCGTGACGACACGGCTCGGCTACCGGTTGCCGCTGGCGGTCAAGCGCGGCTATCACATGCACTATTCGGCACGTGACGGCGCGATGCTGCGACACCCGGTGCTCGACGCCGAGATGGGTTATCTGATCGCCCCGATGGCGCGCGGCATCCGTCTCACGACGGGCGCCGAACTGGCGGCGCGCGACGCGCCCAAGACGCCGACGCAACTGGCCGCCGTCGAACCGGTCGCACGTGCGCTGTTTCCGCTCGGCGAACGCCTCGACGACGAGCCATGGATGGGGCGGCGCCCGTGCACGCCCGACATGCTGCCCGTCATCGGACCGGCCCCCCACCATCGCGACGTTTGGTTTGCATTCGGTCACGCCCACCATGGGCTCACGCTCGGTCCGATTACCGGCCGGCTCATCGCAGAAATGCTGACCGGCGCCAGCCCCGTCTGCGATCCTCGGCCGTTCAGCGCCGAGCGATTCCTCTGAGCACGAACGGCACGCTGGCCCGTCCCGATTGACGCGCCGATACCATCGGCACGGCGCATCGATTCTATCGGGACCCCGTCGCGGTTTGCTTTACTTGGCGAAAGCGCACGAGGCGCCTGCACCTCCCGTGCAGGGCCGGCGCCTTCATCACCGAGTCAGGTATTCGCATGCCCACAACGGACCGTTCCCATCAATACATCCTGACGCTCGACTGCCCGAGCGCCGCCGGCCAGGTTGCCGCGGTCGTCGGACTCCTCGACAAGCACCACGGTTACATCGACGAGCTCACCGTATTCGACGACGACATCAGCGCACGCTTTTTCATGCGCTGTGTCTTCCATGCCGTAGGCGAGGTCGAGGCCCCGCTCGACATCGCCGCGCTCAAAGCCGAGTTCGCCCCGATTGCGGCCGGCTTCGACATGCAGTGGTCGATCCACGATGCCGAAGTCCGCCCGAAAGTCCTCATCATGGTGTCGAAGCTAGAGCATTGTCTCGCCGACCTCTTGTTCCGCTGGCGCATGGGCGAGTTGCGCATGGATATCGTCGGCATCGCCTCCAATCATTCGACGCTCGAGGCAATGGCAGCGCAGCACGGACTGCCTTTCCATCACCTGCCCATCACAGCCGATACGAAAGCGAGCCAGGAAGCGCGCGTGCTGGATCTGTTTGCAACAACGGGCGCCGAACTGATGGTGCTCGCCCGCTATATGCAGATTTTGTCGGAAGAAACGAGCCGCCAACTGGCCGGCCGCGCCATCAACATCCATCACTCGTTTCTGCCGGGGTTCAAGGGCGCCAAGCCCTATCACCAGGCACATGCGCGCGGCGTCAAGCTGATCGGCGCGACCGCACACTTCGTCACCGACGATCTGGACGAAGGCCCGATCATCGAACAGGTGGTCGAGCGGGTCGATCACTCGCACAGCCCCGACCGGCTCCTGGCGGTCGGGCGCGACGTCGAGTGCATCACGCTCGCGCGCGCAGTCAAAGCCTTTATCGAACGCCGCGTGTTCATCAACGGCGACCGGACGGTTGTATTGCAGTAGGTGCCCAAATAGACGCGGCCCCACCGGGGCCGCACAAGAAAAAACGCGTAGCGGCATTGAACGCCGCTACGCCTTCCATCAAGCTACGCGAGAGGCGTAGTTCACTTGAGCCAACTGTCCACGCGGTCGGCGTGGGCCGAAATCCAGGCGTTGGCGGCGTCTTCGGGCTTCGTGCCGTTCTGTGCGGCAAGCATCACGCTTTCGATCTCGCCCGGTTTCCATTGGAATTTCTTCAGGAACGAAACCACCGTGGGGGCTTTCGTGGTCAGCTCGGGATTGACGATATTGTCGACATGCTCCGCTTCCCCATAGACCTTCTTCGGATCAGCCAGGAACTTCAGCTTCCACTTGGCCAGCATCCAATGCGGCGCCCAACCGGTGACAACCACCGGCTTGTTCGCATGCATGTCGCGCGCCAGTTCGGCCGTCATCGCGCTGCCCGAACTCGGCAGCAATTGATAGCTGAGGTTGTAGGCCTTGATCGCATCGGCCGTGCGGGCCATGACGCCGGCACCCGCGTCGATGCCGACGATGCGCCCGCCGAACGCCTCCTTTTGGCCCTCCAGATCGCCGATCGTCGTCGCCTTGACGTCAGCCGGCACGATCAAGCCGATCTTGGCATCGGTGAAGTTCGCGCCGAGGTCGACGACCTTCGACTTGTACTGTTCCCAATAGGCACCCTGCGTCACGGGAAGCCAGGCCGAAAGCGTCGCATCGAGATCGCCGCGCGCCACGCCGCCCCACATCACGCCGGCCGCCAGCGGCACGAGCTTGACCGGGTACCCGAGGCGCTTTTCGATGATCTGTGCAGCCACGTTCGACGTGGCCACGCTGTCGTCCCATCCCTCCACATAGCCGATCTTGATCGTCGGCTTCGTATCGGCCGAGACCGACATCGGCACGGCCGCCGCCAGCGACGCGCCCAGCACCACGCTCAACAACAATTGCTTGAAACCCTTCATGATCTCGCTCCTCGTCAGCAACATCGGGAACCACCCCGAGCCCTTAATTTCCGTAGCCATTATTCGAAGCACCGTATGTTTTCCGACATGACGTTGTTCGGGAGCGACCTGCCGTATCGCCAGCGCCACGTCGGCCTGCCGGCATCCCTCGTCACTTGTCGACGACGAGGTCCGACAGCGGCTTGCTGCAGCAAAGCAGCACCATGCCTTGATCGATCTCGCGCTGGCGAATGCCGCCGTTGTGCTTCATCTCGACTTGCCCCGATACGAGCTTGACCTTGCAGGTACCGCACATGCCCTGCGTGCACGAAGCCGGCAGGCGTACCCCCGCCTGACGCGCCGCATCGAGCACATGCTGGTCGGCGCCACAGGTGATATCGCGCCGGCTCTTGGCAAACGACACGGCAAATCGCACCGCGGCTTCACCGTCCACCGGTGTTTGAGCCAACGCTTCGCTTTCCAACGTCGCCGCCTGCGCGAGCGCCTCGGGTACCGCGTCGAACGAGAAACTTTCCTCGTGATAGTGCGCCGTATCGAAGCCGGCCTGGGCCAACATTTCGCGCACAGCCTTCATATAAGGCGCCGGCCCACACGTGAAAATCTCGCGCTCCATGAAATCGGGCGCGATAGCCTGCAGCAGCGGCAGCGTCAGAAAACCGGTCACACCGGACCAATTCGTACGCTGTCCCAAACGTTCGCAGACGAACGCCGTGCGGAAGCGCTGCTGACTCGATGCAATCAGATCGAGTTCGCGTGCAAAGATGATGTCGTCGGGCGTGCGTGCGCTGTGCACGAACACGATGTCTCGATCCTCGCCGAGTTCGTAGTGAGCCCGGCTCATCGACATCAGCGGCGTGATGCCCGACCCCGCCGAAAGGAACAGATATTTCTGGGCACCATGGCGCGCGCATGTGAACGCGCCGGCCGGTCCGAGCACGCGGACCGTGTCGCCGGCCCGCAGGTTATCGTGCAGCCAGTTCGACACCTTGCCGCCCGGTACGCGCTTGACGGTGATCGAAATCGTATGGGGACGGGTAGGCGCCGACGATATCGTGTAGCAACGATTGATCGTCTCGCCCTCGATATCGAGCTCTAGCGTGACGAATTGCCCCGGCTCGAACGAAAACGTGCGCCCCTCGCGCGACATGAAGAAAAAGCTCTTCACATCATGCGTTTCCTGACGCACCTGAGCACAGACGAGCGTCTCCTCGACCTCGCCCGTCCACTGTCCGCCCAACCCGCTCCAGAAGGCGGGCCGCGTGAGCCGATCCGCCTGCGGCTCCAATGTCTGCGCGTCTCGCATCATCATTTGCCTCGCCCCTTCCTTTACCTTGTCCAGCCGCACACTGCGCGTGATTCCCTCTTCTGCTACGCCGCCGCTACGCACCGACGTGCGCGCGCATCCGGTCGATGTACCAGGCACAGAACTTTTCGACGAGCCCCTCGGTGAACGGCGAGTACGGCCCCGGTTCGTAGGCGCTGCTCGCCGCGCCGCGCTGCGAATACTCGACCAGCGCGCGATCCTGCTGATTCGTCGCGTTCCAGACCGCCGTGAGATTCTCGACGTCGTAGTCGACACCCTCGACTGCGTCCTTGTGCACGAGCCATTTCGTGCGCACGAGCGTCTTGCCGGCGGACAGCGGGATGACGGAAAACGTCACGATGTGATCGCTCATGAAGTGATGCCACGAGTTCGGCTGCGTCCAGAACGACAAGCCGCCAAGATCCGCACGCTTGAACTCGCCGAGCAGCTTCTTCGAAGCGACTTTCGCGTCGAGCGTCTGCGATTCGCCACTGCGGTCGAGCGGCAGGCGCTGCGTTCTGAAGCCGGTCACGTCGGACAACCGTTCGATTTCGACGGACGGCAGGCTCATCGCCTCCCATTGCGCCGCGCGCTCCGCGCAGGTTCGCTCGAATGCAGCCATGCCCTCGGCGTTCGCCGGCGACGGCTGATAGCCGAACCCGTATTCGTACAACGAAATCGTAAGCTCCGGATGGTTCGCGACGCAGTGGTAGCACTCGCGGTTGTTCTCCATCGTGAGCTTCC
>CBJMQH010000256.1:0-7672 GCA_966431825.1 uncultured Trinickia sp. | reverse complement strand
GATCCTGGCCGTTCAACCGTCGCACGTGAAGGCAGCAGCATGAGCATCGTTCCGTGCGAGCAAAACGCCGAACTGCGCAAAATGATTGAGAAGTACGCCGAGGACCTGAAGACCGAGGCGCACAAGATCGGCGATCACGGTCTTTCAGAAGTCGAGTTCTACAACAGCGGCGTGTTTCGTGGGGCGATCGAGCGGGTGCGCGGCCAGTTCTCCGCGTCGATGCGGGAAAAGCGCGAGTTCGTGCAGCACATCCTGAACCACATGCAGGACAACGGATTCATCACCGATTGGGAGTCGGCGGGCGAAGCCAACCGGCACGATTACGTCGTGCGCCTGCCATCCGGTCGAACGTCCGCGATTGAGTTGAAGGGCTGTCTGGACGGCAACAACACGAACATTTTCGAACGGCCACCGCAGGCGGAAGAGTTTGTGATCTGGAGCGTCTGTACCAATCCCGGCGCGGACCCCCGGCACAACGCCTGGTCGGGCATCCACACACGATTGAGCGCGGAAATCATTTTTCGCGAGCAACGTGTTGATGGCGTGATCCTTTGGGATATGGTGTGCGGGACCATTGGTCGTCCCTGCCCGAAGCTCATAGCCGATCCGACTCGCTCGACCACGGCAGGTCCGTTCGTGGTGCCGCCGCCTTGCATCTACGTACTGCCCGCGACGATACCGAGCCCGCGTAACAACCCACATCCAAAGGCGCAGCGGTTGGAGGACGTTCAACTGCTGAAAGCGTTCCACGACTGCTTCAAGGGGCGGGACGAAGAAATCAACTTCGTAGACTTTGAAGTGGGCTACCAAGGAACCGATACGGTTCGAAAGACACGGGTAACACGCAATGGTGAAATCCAGCGTGAGTCGGAAGCAACGGCGATCCGCCGCGCCTGACGAAACGCCCGAAGCCCTACGGTCCCGCACCATGCGGGCCGTGAAATCGAAGGACACCGGCCCCGAAATGGTCGTGCGCCGGTTCCTTCATAGCGCCGGCCTGCGCTACCGCCTCCACGACAGCCGCTTGCCCGGAAAGCCTGACCTAGTGTTCCCGGGGCGCCGAGTTGCGCTGTTTGTGCACGGCTGCTTTTGGCACCAGCACCCGAACTGCTCCGCAGCTGCCCGCCCGAAATCAAGTGCCGAGTATTGGACTCGCAAACTCGACGGCAACGTTGCGCGCGACGCGCGCCATCAGGATGCGTTGAAAGCCGCAGGCTGGACCGTGCTGGTCATCTGGGAGTGCGAGACCCGCAACCCAGAAGCGCTTAACGCGCTGTTGAAGCGCCTCGTCGCACCATAACTGGATACCAAAGCCGACGTGCGCTGAAGAACTACCGCTCCGGAGATCGCAAGTGCAGCGCAGCAAATTCAGGGCGGCCGCGGCGAGCTGCAGCTGCTCGATCGTCACCCGGAAACCCTTGTCAAATCTAGATTCTTACTCGCATCGTTACGTTTTGTGCGGCGCATAAAAAACGGGCGATGCTCGCCCGTCTGCTGGCCGCTATTCCTTGGCGCGGCGGAATGGCAGGAGCACCAAGTCAACCAGCCCTCGTGAGATCGGCAGAATCTTGATCGAGCAGCCGATGCCAATGACGCCGACAACAAGCATCGCAATCCAATTGTTCGGCCCCGGCAACTTGCCGAAGCTCATCATCAGCGTCGTCGTCAGCGACAGCAGCAGGTAGGTGACCGCGAAGAACGCAACCACATCGGCGAGACGGACAAGAAACGGACGGTTCATCGGGCGCTCTCCTGCGTTAGCCGCGCTTGGCGGCCGCCTTCTGTTGCTCGGTCAGCCGTTCTTCCGGCACGTACATTCCCTTGATCGGCGGAGGCGTCACGAGGCGCGCAACGTTGTCCTTCGTGGCCGCATCCGATGTTGGAATCATACCGACAACATCGCCGCTGTCGAGCACAGCCCATGCGGCCACCTTGAATACGATGTCCTCTTGCTGCGAGCCTTTCGCCGTGTAGTACCAGCCGCTACAAGGCGCGATGCTTTGAATTGCCATGCGTTCATCTCCTGAAAAAAGACCGGCTGCACGAGCAGCCGGCCAAAAAGACTCCTACCATTCCGAGGGCCGTTTCGGAGCCGAAGAGCCTTTGATTACTGCTGCGCCGTGTTCGGGCGCTCGGCCGCTGCGACCCACTGGTAGATAGCCGCCATGTCCCGCTGCGCTTTCTTGGCCGCATCCATCGCTCGCACGACAATATCTGTCATGGCCCGTTGGCACAGGTCGTTCTGAATCTTCGCGATGCTGCCGCTGGACAACTCGGAGATCGCGTGAGCAAACTGGTGCAGCCGCATGACGGCCAGCCGGCAATCCGCTACTGCCTGATCCGAAACCGGCGTTCTACCACCTAGCACGGCATCCAGTTTCCCCGCTTCTTCCCGCATCGTGTCGCCGCTCTTGCGCCAGAATTCGCGAAACGGCTTGATCGCATCGGATGACTCTTTCCAGAACGCGTCGTACAGCTCGCGCTTCCCGGCCGCTTCGGCAATTTCCTGTTCTTCGTTCATGTGTGCTCCATCAGTAGCTTGACTTGTATTGCTGACCTTGTTCCCACCGGCTTTGCCAGTGCGCGATGTACTGGCGAGCTGCATCCGGGTTGTTCCACAGCACGACGACGTTCTCGCTGTTGCGACGAGCGGCGGCCGTCGTGAAATTGAAGCTCCCGGTTTCGACGTGCAGCCCGTCGACCACGATGTATTTGTCGTGGTGGATCGGGTACACGCTGACCGTGCGAGTCGGGATGCCGGCGTTGACCAGCAGGTTGAGCGCCTGCCGCGACGTGTTCGAGCGGTTTTCTACGAGATTGTTCTTGTAGTCCACCACCACGGCCACATCGACGCCACGGCGCTTTGCGTCGGCCAACGCGCGCACGATGGCCGGCGACGTGAAGGTGTAGCCGGCCAGCCGAATAGATGACTTCGCGGAGCGAATCACTTTGAGCACCAAGGCTTCCGCACGTCCATCCGGCGAGAAAGCAATCTCGACGGCCTGACTGTCCGGGGCGTTCGTCGGCTCGGCGGCCACCGCGCTACGCATGGTGTCCAACAGGCCAGCCGCAAAGCCATTGGCCCCCGCTACCGGAGCGAGGGCCAACAGAGCGGCGCAGACGATCAATCGACGCATCGCCACCTCCCGCTTACCAGCGCACGCGCTGATACCACTGGCTGTTGATGTACACGTCGATGGCTTGCGGATTCTGCGGCTGCTGCCACGTGATCTTGTCGAACACGTACACGGTGTAGCTGCTATCGTCGCGCTGGCCGACGACATACGAGCCGACCGGCTTCCCGACGCAAGCCCGCGCGCCGAGCATCATCCCCATGCCCCGGTTCTCCGACACCTGCGGCTGCCCGACCAGATCGTAGGTGCTGCCGCCCCACCATCCCCATTGCGGCTTAGCGTTGCCGGTTTTCTTCGCGCCTTGCACAACATACGAACCGCTCGGAGCGGGTTGCAGCGGAGCCGGGCAAGGGTCGTAGGGGTCATACACCTGTCGCGCGTAGCTCGATCCGTCGTTCCCATCGGCTAGATCGCACGTCGGAAACGGCCGCCCCTTGCTGAGATCGTGATAGAGCTGGTCGATTGGAGGAACGCATTCGTTAACGCCTTTAGGGCCGCCATTCGACGCGGGGTTAGCAAGGCAAAGCAGCACCTTGCATCCGTATTCCGACGCGTGCGCAGACATGGACGCACCGACAATGAACAGGGCAACGAGCAGTTTCTTCATGGCTTCTTCTCCTGAAAACGCCTTTCTCGCACGCGAGAAAAGCCGGTCACTCCACAAACTGGACGAACGGCGCATCTTGTTGAGTGCTGGCTGACGACTCTCGCCGAACGGATACGGCTCGCGTCTCGCGCTGCGCCGGCACGGAGACGGGTCGAGCCGAAGCAGTCGCCGGCGCTGCGCCATCGGCCGGCGTTGCGAGCTGAACCTTGACGGCCGGCTCTCTGCCGGCGTCAGCGGCGGGCGACTCGGCAGACTGGCCGCCCTGTTGCCGGCCATCCGCGAAAATCACCCATTGCGCCGGCGTTGCCGCCCGCTTTGTCGGCGCGGAGGCACGCCCGGCCGGTCGAACGGCAACGGCGGCATCGGCGCTATCCGGCTTCACTGCCGGCACAACGGGAATCGGCTGAACTGTCTCGGTCGCGTTCGCGACAACCTTCTGCACGTAGCTCGGTTGGCCGGCGCGATCCGGCCGGAAACCGCGCGTGAAGTTGCCCGAGTAGTAACAACTGAACGCGGCTCGCAAGGCTTGCTGATCGTCGGGAATTTGCGCCCTTGCACGCTGGTAGCAGTCTTTCAAGATCGCGCTACCGGCCTTGAGGTTGCGGCACGGCTCGAACACCGTCTCGTAGCTCTCTCCGTACTTCGCGAGGTTGTAACGGTTGACCTGGCCGAGTCCCATCGAGAAATTGAAGCCCTGCCGCTCCAGCTCGCGGGCCGTCGCGACCGCTTCCGTCAAGCTGCGCGGCTGACGTTCCAAACGGCCACCCACGACGCCAATCGCGTAAGGGTTCCCCGCCGATTCGGTACTCACAACGCCCTTGAGCGTCGTCGGATGAACGCCCGGCGCACACTCGGCGGCCAGCTTTTCGAACGGCAGCGGTTGCGGCTGCGTCGCCGCTTGCGCGCCGGCGAGCACCGGCGCAACAGCAAGCACGCCGGCCGCGACTGTCATCACGTTAAGCGCCTTCATACAGAATCTCCGAAACGTAGCGGCGGCCGTCAGAGCCGCGCTTGAACTGAACCACCACCTGAATGAGCGACCGCGCGTAGTCGATAATCTGGTCTTTCGCCATCGGCGAGCCGAAGCGCATCACCATCTGAGCGAGTCGGTCGTACATCAGGCTCGGAGTGTCAGCGTGAATCGTCGTGATCGAGCCGGAATGCCCGGAGTTGAGCAGTTCGAGGTACGAGTACGCTTCCGCGCCGCGCAGCTCGCCCATGATTGGGCGATCCGGCGTGAGTCGCAGCATGGCTTCCAGCAGATCCACCGCCGTGACCTTGGCAACACCCTGCCCGCCCCGCGAATACAGCATGTGCAGGCAGTTGCGTTGCGGCGGCCGGATTTCACGCGAGTCCTCAATCGTGACCACGCGCTCATGCTCGGGAATTTCCTTGAGCAGCGCGTTCAGTAACGTCGTCTTGCCGGCGTTCGTGCCGGCCGAAATCACGATGTTTTTGTGCGCTCGAACCGCACCGCGCAAGAACTCCTCCCACCGACGCGCTTTGTACAGTTCAAGCAGATGGTCATCCGAATACTTCTCGTCCTCGACCTTCTGGTTGACGGTTTCGAACGCGCCTTGCTTGGTGTAATCCGGCAACCCAATATCGAGCAGCGTAGGCTTACGGATACAGAGTGCGATGGTTTGTTCTTCCACCGCAGGCGGCCGCACGACTTGAACGCGGTAGCCACCGCGCTCCGCATCCGCGATGCCATCGGAAAGATCAATCGGGATCGTCGCGGCCAACAGCGGCCGCTCCCGGTCGGTTTCCTGACTGGTGTAGGACGCCGTGACTTCGGCCAGCGATTCGAGCAAGGGAAAGGTCAGCTCCGGCACTTCCACCCGCTCCATGTACCGCTGACCCTGCCGCCCGAGCCACAGCTCGCGCGGTCGGTTGACGGCCAGCTCGGTGACTTTCGCGTCATCGAGGTAGCCAACAATCGGCGCGAGCTTGGCTCGGAAAGATGCAATCTGCGACATGGGCCTCCCCTTATTGAATGAACGTCACGCCTTCGCCGTGCTTCGCCGCGTCGATCTCATCCTTGTAGATCGAGGTGAAATCCAAATCCTTGTTCACGTAGATGCGCACGCGCGAGCCAGCCGGCACCGTGACGGTCGGCTGCATGTTGATGTACGGTGAAAGCACCTGTTGCGAGGATTGAGCGGCGGCCTGCTGCACCGACTGTCGGTATTGGGAGGCCGAGTTGTACTGATCGCCCGAACTCACGCCGACATTCGACGCGCCGGCGCCGATGATCGACAGCAGCGCCGACGTGCCGAAAATCTCGGCAAAGTGCGTGTCAACGATGCCGCCCATGCCAGCCGTGCCGAGCTGGTCGCCGCCGGCGCTGTCGATTGCCACCTGTACGCCGTCCGGCCGGCGCAGCGTGTTCCACACGACGAACAAACGATCTTGGCCCTTGCGCAGCTCGGCGTTGTACGTGCCACACACGCGCGAACCCCACGGAATCAGCTTGATCCGGCCTTGCGCGCCGTATACATCGCGTTGAATCAGCGCGCACAACTGGCCCGGCAGATCGGAGATCGCCCGAGGTTCCAACACCGCCTCGATGAACTCGCCTTGCAAAACCTTGTACGGCAGGTTGTCGATCCGGCTCGCCATGCTTACCGGCACGCCGTTGCCGCTCACCGCGCGCGCAAAGCGCGAGTTGGCGTCTTGCGGGCCACGGTCGCCAGAGCCACCGCCGAGCATCCCGGCATTCTGCTGCGGCTGCCCGCTCGCATCGGGCGCGGCTTGCGCCTGATCGCTCGCCGGCGCTTGATTCGTGCTGTTCGGCGGGATGATGGCCGACTTCATGCGAGCTTCCAGCATGCGCCGCGCTTGCTCGCGACGCTGCATTTCCATCTGCTCGCGCTGCGCCTTCATCGGGTCATCGGCTTGCACGGCGCTCGCCGGCGTCGCGGCCGGCGCGGACGTGACGGCCGGAACGTCTGCCGGCTGCTGATCCTCGAGCTTCGGCACAGGCTTGCGATCCGGGATCGAAAGATCGCTGCTGGCCACCGGCTTTGCCGGGTCGCTGCCGCTATGCTTGACCACCCACACAGCCGCGATGGCTGCGGCCGCAATCGCAGCGATGGCAACACCGCCGAGCCGCTTCTTGCGGTCATCGGCCACCATCGACGCATTCGCCTGTTTTTCCCACTCGCGAACGGCCGCCTCGCGGTCGTCAGGAGCTTTGTTGTTCGGATCGACCATATCAGTGACCCCCAACGTTGCGCGCCGTGCCGCCGTTCACGTCACCACGGCGATACGGACTCGCGTTGTTCTGCACGCACAGGTAGGCATTGCCGTTGCGCAGCGTGAACAGGGCCGCCGTGCGCTTGACGACCATGTACGGGCCTTCCCGGCGCGGACTCACCGCGGACTCCGTACCGTCCGCGCCCACGGTGTAGAACGACGGGATTTCCGCATCACGGTCGAACAGGAAGTAGGTGAACTGCCCGTCATCAAATGCACGGTTCAGCGGAATCGCGGTCTTGTCGCCCGACACGCCGTAGTCGATGTTCAGATTCGCCGGATCAATCCCGTTGCTCGTGCTCGCGTCCGAGCGGCCCGTGCCGGCGTAGCCGTTCACGTTCGAGTTCGGATAGATGAAGCGCACGAGAAACGTCTGCGTCGTGCGGGCCTTCGAGCTGGTGAGCTTGAAGTAGTACGTGCGCTTGTCGGTAATCACCGTCAGATTCGTGACGGCATTCGGCTCCACCGGCTTGATGAACAGCCGATTCTGGTAAGGCACCGTCTGCCAAGCAATCGAATCGCCCAACGTCACGACCTTGACCGTCTCGTCGGCGCGCCCGCTGGCGCCGATGACGGCAATCTTCATGACCGTTCTCCATCTGTCCGCCGGGATGGCGGTATCCAATGGTGACTAGATGCGGAACCGAGGGCTGGTGTAAAGAAGGCACTCCGG
>CBJMQH010000255.1:0-7730 GCA_966431825.1 uncultured Trinickia sp. | reverse complement strand
CACGACAGCGCTGTGTGCCGCCCGATTCATGGTCATGCCACGCCGACCTCGTTAGCTTCCGAGGTGGCGCTTACCGCGGCCGCATCCACCGCCTGAACCGCGCTTAGCACCGCGCCCGTTCAGGATCCAGAGCGCATCGGCCCGCGGATCTCGTTTTCTCGCTATTTCACGCATCGCTTGCACGCTGGCGCCAGCCATTGGCATCGCGCGTTGCTTGGCTTTTCATTCGATCGCTCGAAGCGCGCTGCGCTTCGGGTACGGCCCGTTTTGGTAGCCCTATGACACGCAAAAAAATCGATTTTGGCGGCCGGGCGTTCAAGCACGTCCTCGGCTTTACGTTCCAACATTGGAGGGTGCAGCGCTGGCGTGCCGGCGTGCTGCTCGTTCTTGCACTCTTTACAGCGCTGACCGACGTGTTGACGCCGATGTTCGCCGGGCGGCTCGTCGACGCGCTCGCGGCCGGCGCGCACGATCGGCCGCAGGCAGTGCGCGAAGCGCTGACTGCGTTCGCGGCGCTGATCGCCATGGGCGCAGCGGCTGCGGCATTGCGTTACGCGACGTTCTTCAACCTGACGACAATGACGCTGAAGATGATGCGGGACATCGCGGCAAATGCGTTTCATCGCGTGCAGCGCTTTTCCACCGATTGGCATGCGAACAGCTTCGCGGGCTCGACGGTGCGCAAGATCACGCGCGGCATGTGGGCGCTCGATATGCTCAACGACACGCTGCTGCTCGGCTTGCTGCCGTCGGTCGTCATGTTCGTCGGTGCGACGATCGTCCTTGGCGCGCATTGGCCGCTGATGGGCGTCGTCGTTGGCACCGGCGCCGTGATCTACATTGCCGTGACGGCGTGTCTCTCGCTCGGGATCGTCGCGCCCGCGGCACGGCTCGCCAACGTTTGGGACACGCGCATGGGCGGTGCGCTCGCCGATGCAATCACCTGCAATTCGGTTGTGAAAGCATTCGGCGCCGAGGCGCGGGAAGAAGCACGGCTCTCGCGTGTGATCGGCAAATGGAGCAAGCGTACGCGGCGGACCTGGCTTTTCGGCACGGCGAACGGCGGCGTGCAGAACCTCATGCTTGCGGTGCTGCAAGCGGCCATGATCGGCGTTGCGTTGATGCTGTGGGTGCGTGGGCACGCGGGCGTAGGCGACATCGCGTTCGCGCTGACGATGTTCCTCGTGCTGCAAGGCTATCTGCGCGACGTCGGCATGCTCGTGCGTAATCTGCAGCGTTCGGTGAACGATATGGAAGAGCTTGTTGCGCTCGAGGCACAACCGCTCGGCGTGGACGACAAGCCCGGCGCCCGCGCCATTCGCATCACGCGCGGTGAGATTCGCTTCGAACATGTCACGTTCCGTTATGACGCGCATACGGTACCGCTCTACGCCGATTTTTCGGTACGGATCGCGCCGGGCGAACGGGTCGGGCTGATTGGCCATTCCGGCTCGGGCAAGACGACCTTTATCAAGCTGATTCAGCGGCTGTACGACGTGGGGGGCGGCCGGATCACGATCGACGGACAGGACATCGCCGACGTCGCACAGGCGTCGCTGCGTGCTCAAATCGCGATCGTGCAGCAGGAGCCGCTGCTGTTTCACCGCTCGCTGGCCGATAACATCGCTTACGCCCGCCCGGGTGCAACGCGCGCCGAGATCGAGCGTGCCGCCAGACAGGCCAACGCCCACGGCTTCATCATGGCGCTTGCGCAAGGCTATGAAACGCTCGTTGGCGAGCGTGGCGTAAAACTGTCGGGCGGCGAGCGCCAGCGTGTGGCGATCGCGCGTGCGTTCCTGGCCGATGCGCCCGTCCTGATCTTCGACGAAGCCACTTCGAGCCTCGACAGCGAAAGCGAAGCACTGATCCAGGAGGCGATGGAGCGGTTGATGGAAGGCCGCACGACGATCGTCGTAGCGCACCGGCTTTCCACGGTGCGCTCGCTCGACCGGTTGCTCGTGCTCGAGCGCGGGCGCGTCGTGGAAGAGGGCGATCACGATGCGTTGATCCGCACCGAGCACGGGCTCTACCGGCGGCTGTTCGAACGTCAGGCGCTCGAACTCACGAAAGGGCTTCAAGCACAGCGCGATCTGATCGCGACGACTCGTGAGCCGGCTGCCTGAGACCGAGCCCGCGGCCGGTTCGACGCCGCTGCCGCGGGCTCGGCCTAACGGTCGCGCGACGGCGCGTAGACGTCGGGGCGGTGCAGCTCCATGTATTTCTCGGGATGGGCGAGCGCTTTGAAGCCGTATTCGCTGTAAAGGCCGTGCGCATTCGATGTGACGAGCACGACACGGCGCAGCCCTTGGACGAATTCAAGCGCGAAAATATGATCCATGAGGGCAGCCGCGTAACCGCGCGATTGAAACTCCGGCAGGATGAAGACATCGCACAGATAGGCGAACGTTGCGCGATCGGTCACAAGACGGGCGAAGCCGATCTGGCGGTTGCCCACATATGCGCCGAAGCAAAGCGAGCCTTCGATCGCGCGCTCGACCACGGTGCGCGGAATGCCGATAGCCCATGGCGCGTGGTCGCGCAGGAAGCGGTGAATCAGATCGATGTCGAGGGCGTCTTTATCGCAGGAAATGCGTAGGGCTTCGGTGTTCATCTTGTCTCGACCGATTGGGGGCGAGACATGATCATATCGAATTCGGTTCTTCCTTGACACGCGACTGCCGAACGGTCGCCGAAGGTCTCTTCCATTGAATGCCATGGTGCAGCACGCACCCGCATCCGGCATTTCGACGGCTGCACCGGGGGCCGTGCTCTCTCTTCGTTCTCCTGAATCATCACGCGCCGGCGGCACGAATCGCGTGCCGATATTCACATGAATATCTGTCATCCTAAACATTCGTTGAGGGTGATGAATCGTCCTGCGTCCAATTGATTGAGCGCGGGTGGCCTTCAAGACTGATATCGCGATCGAGTCGTGTCGCGCGCAGAAAAAACTGCCGATCCAAGCGCGTTCCGCCGACCGACGCTGCCCCTTTCGGTGCATGTTTTTCTGTTTGGATTAGGGACACCTATCTAATCAGGGAATCGGTTTGCACAACAAAACGATTTGCTGCTTCACTCCAGGGCGCCGTGCATTTAGCGCGGTTCCATAGGCACTGCGTTTAAAACAGGCAATTTATGTTTTCAATTTTCGAAACATATTGGAGGGAAACGGTATGTCCAGATCGTTTAGGAGGAAGATGTTGGCCGGCTTGGCGGCGGCAGTGATGGGCGGCGCCCCGTTCGCGGGGGCGGCGGGGCTGGTCGGATGGTTGTCGTCGCATGCGCGGCCGGCATGGGCCGATACGGCACCGGCTGCCGACGACTACGACGCGACCCGGTATCCGATCGTGCTCGTGCATGGACTCTCGGGAACGGACCGTTATGCGAGCGTGCTCGATTACTGGTACGGCATCCCGGCCGACCTCGAGTCGCACGGTGCGAACGTCTATGTCGCGAACCTGTCCGGGTTCCAGGGTGAAATGGGCCCGAGCGGTCGCGGCGAGCAATTGTTCGCTTTCGTCAAACAGGTGCTGGGCGTGACCGGCGCGCAGAAGGGCAAGTTGATCGGCCACAGTCAGGGCGGCTTGTCGTCGCGCTACGTGGCCGCCGTGGCACCCGAGCTCGTGGCTTCGGTGACCACGATCGGCACGCCCCACCAAGGGACCGAATTCGCGGACTTCTTCGCGCAAACGCTGCAGAACGACCCGACCGGGCTCTCGGAGCCCATCATCGCCAAGATCGCCGCGTTGTTCGGAACGCTCTTCAGCAGCGACCACAACACGAACCAGAATGCGCTCGCGGCGTTGCAAACGCTGACCACGGCCGGCGCGGCCGCTTTCAATGCGGCAGTGCCGAGCGTCGGAATCGGCGCAGCAGGCTCATGCCAGACCGGTTCGCCGACCGAGAACGTCAACGGTTACACGCACGCGCTTTACTCGTGGGCCGGCAGTGCGATCCAGCCCACGTGGTCGGCGCTCGGCGTGCAAGGCGCGCAGGATACGAGCGTGTCCGGTGCGTTCGATCCCGCCAACTTCACGGACCCGTCAACAGTCACGCTGTTGGGCTCGGGCACGATCATGATCAACCGCAATTCGGGCCCGAACGACGGACTCGTTTCTGTCTGTAGCGCGCTCTACGGGCAGGTGCTCGGCACGGGTTATCACTGGAATCACGTCGACGAGATCAATCAGGTGCTCGGCGTGCTCGGCAGGAACAGTGAGGACCCGGTGGCCGTGATTCGTGCACACGCAAACCGGTTGAAGCAACAGGGGCTCTGACATGGCGCGCTTGGCCGAAGCAACGACGGTCGTGCGCGGCGCGACATACGGGGTGGCAGCGGCGCTCGTAGCGGCGCTGCTCGCGTGGTTCGTCCAAGCGCTCACGCAAAGGCCCGGGCCAAGCGGGCGCCAAGCCGGCGCGTCCCACTCGCAGTGGGAGCGCGGATCCGGCGTGCCGCAGGCCGGCCCGGGGCTGAGCGCTTCGTTGCCGCGCTCGCTCGCCGGATCGTCGCCGCCGCGCTTGCCCGTGGATGCGCACGGGCGCCTTGTGCACACGCGTGCGGTGCGCGATTTCTTCGACTACTTTCTCACTGCGCAGCACGAGATCGCGCCGCAGGCCTTGGACCGGATGGTGCGCCGACAGATCGCGGCCCAGTTGGAGGGAAGCCCGGCGCAACCCGACGCGCTCGACGCCTGGCAGCGCTACACCGCGTATCGTACGGCCGTCGCTCAGCTTGCCCCGCTCGCGGTGCAGGGAGCGAGCGAGGCCCCTGACCTCGATGCGGCTCAGACTGCGCTCGACGCACGCGAAGCGATGGCCGCCCGGACGATGGGGCCCGTTTGGGCTCCGGCGTTTTTCGAGGCCGAACGGCAACGCGCGCGCTACGATCTCGACCGGCTGCGCATTGGCCTCGACCCGTCGCTGAGCGCCGCACAGAAGGCGGCGCGTCTTGCTGCGCTCGACGACACGCTGCCTGCCCCGCTGCGCGCCGTGCGCGAGCGCGAACGCCGTATGCAGCAATCGGTGGACACCGTGGCCGTGCTGCAGCGGGAGAACGCTTCGCCCGACGCCTTGCAAGCGCAGTTGGCGCAGCGCATCGGCCCCGAGGCCGCGGCGCGCGTGGCCGACATGCAGCGGGAAAACGATGCGTGGCGCGCGCGATACGGCGACTATGCGGCGCAGCGCGCGCGGATCGTGGCGATGGGATTGCCCGCGCAAGAGCGCGACGCGCAGATCGCGCAGTTGCAGCAGCGGGTATTCGCGAGTAGCAGCGAAATATTGCGGGCGAGGTCGCTCGACCAAGCGAGCGCTGTCACACCTTGATGACGACCTCGATCTTGCCCGTCGTGAAGCTGTCGACGCGTGCGGCACGCACGTCGAGCAGGAGTTGTTTCAGCGAATCGAGTTGTTCCCGGATCTTCTTGCGCTCATCGTCGGTTGTTGCATGGCTGTGTCGTTGGCCAGCCTGTTCGTAAGCCGCGACGAGATGGGCGACGGATCCGGGGCGCGACATGAAATGACGTTCCATTCGGCCCCCGTTGCGTCGAGCATCAGTGCTCTGTTCCCGATGCGCGCTGCGCACCGCCGATCGGTCGTTGCGTAGTCAACCATTGTTCGTATGAATAGTCAATCGTTTGCGCGCGATGCGGCGACGTCCGTCGGTGCACGTGGCGATTCGCCGACCAAATAACTTGGCCTTTGGCGGCAACGGCGTTTACAACTGGCAATATTGCGGCTTCACTCTCGGCCGCATAACGCTGTCGTCAACAGGAGATTTCATGCCAACCCTTTCGCGTGACATGGCCGGCTTTCAAGTTGCCGGCGCGTGCTACGCCATCCGCCTGTACCCCGTGAGCTCGTTCCGCAAGGCGGGCGATGCGACGGTGCGAATCAAGGTGATCGGCCTGCCGGGCATTACGGGCTTCAACGAACCGGTTTCGCTCGGTTCCGATCAACAGCATGCCGAATTCGCCGTCGCGGATATCGTGCTCGGCCGCACAGCGATGGGCGACGAGTTGCGCTGCCTGCGTGCACGCGCCCAAGCCGCGCCGGCCTATCGCGAGGGATTCGTACTCACACTCGAACCGGGCATGGCGGACCCGTTCGAGCAGGCCTTGCATCAGGTCGAGCGCATTTCGCACATCACCGCATCGATTCGTAGCGAAGTGCAGGCGCAGTTGGGCCGGGATCCCTGGCAGCACGAGTCGGACGCCGTGCTCGAAGTCGTGGCCAACCTCGAAGCCTGCACACCGCAGGAAGCCATGGACCGTGCCACCAATGCGCACTACGACCGGCTGTTCGCCGCCGAAGGAGACCATCCCGACTACGCCGAGCTCGGCGCGGTGCTGCGCCGGCCGGCGATGATCGAGGCGCTGAACGACAAGCGCAAGCTGCTCGCCGGCCTCTGAAGAAATTACGCGTACCGGGGCCGGTATCCTCATCCGTGTATGGCGTGTTTCGCGACGGCACGCCGAGCAAGAGACGGGCGGCAAAGCAGTGCGGACCGGCGGGCGCACTTCTTGCGTTACCCTCGCCGACCTGCCGGCCGCGACAGCGCGAAAACAACGACCAAGAAAGACGACGTTGGTGGGGGCGCCGAGGTGGCACGTCATCGTTTCGACTCTTGCCGCCCCACGCGGGCGAGACGCCCATGCCGCAAAGATCTGCCAAGCCCACGCTCGCCGCATGTCTGCTGCGGGCAGCGGCGGCCCAATTGCCGCTGCCGCGCGAAAGCGCGGACGAGCTCGCACTGCGCGCCCATATCGCACTCGCAGCACTGCGTGGCGGCCGCGGCGGCCTCTCCGAGCTCCATAAGCTTTCTCAAGCGCTTCAACTGGTTACGCTGCTCGCGCAAGGTGCGCTCGATCCCGTCGTAGGGGAGACCGCCCGCCGGGCACTCGAAGGCTGCTACGCCGAGGGTCGGCAGCGCGGCGTATGGGCTTTGCCGGACTGGCGGGCCGTGGCCGAGGTCGTGACGCTGTACGACCTCCTGCTTCACGACACGCCGCGACACGTCTTGGGTGCGGCCGTAGCGCACCTGGCGTCTACTCGCCACGAAACCTCGCCGTGAGCCCTTGGTGTTGCCAGTTGGGAAAGGTGGCCCATTGAACCGCCGCTGCAACGGGCGCAACGCTTCGTGCGGGCAGCACTCGACGGGCGTTTTGTAGGGGGTTCCTGACGCGCGCTCCGGGGCGGGATGACAGGCTATTCAGGCAAGCCCGATTGGCGCGTCTCGTCAATCGGCCGATACTGGGTCGTCACGCATTGGCGTCGTGATGCGCGCGGCCGCCGCTGATCGGCCGGTAGACTCCATGAACATCGTGCTTCAGAACCTGGCCGACTTGTCCGAGATCGAGCGACGCATCGCGTTCGGGTTGCGCACGTGCCAAGACCAACGCAACCGCATGGCATCTCTCGAGGCCGGTGGGCGCGATGCAGCCGACGAGCGGGCGTTGCTTGAGGCAACCGAAGAAATCATTACCTTGATGAAGGCTTACCGGAGCGTACTCGTTGAGCGACTGCTCGCCGACGGCTATGTGCCGACGCCGCGCGGCCAGAAACATTGAGGTCAGTTGCCGTTCGCCTCATGCGCGCGTCGCGCCCGGGCCCAGTGACGGTCGCATAACCGGGCGGGTGTGCTTGTCCGCGCCGTGGCGGCCGACGATATCGGCGCACGGGCGGAGTGTGCCGATCCGGGCAGCCGATCTTACCGGGATACCACAGAGGTTTGG
>CBJMQH010000254.1:0-7741 GCA_966431825.1 uncultured Trinickia sp. | reverse complement strand
CTCGTCGGCTTCGTCGCCGGGCTGGACATCGACGAGATCATCGACCTGAGCGTGGCTGATGTGATCGGCTACGTGGGCCGGAGCCGCCGGTGAGCCGGTTCTTAGTAGTGACGCTGCCGCTCACCGGGCACGCGCAGCGGGCCGTCATGGTCGCCCGCCACGCGCGGCGCACGCGCGAGGCGCGACGGACACTGGGGCAGCGGGGGCAAAAAAGGCGTGTGCATGGGCCCGCAGTATAGGGGCCCCCCCAGGCACTGTCGATGTCGGTTCGGTTCAAGACGCCACAGCCGCAATGTCGATACGATCCGTCGATATTGCAGCCGCAACGGCGCGTCGCCTTGCACGCACCGCCGTTGCACGCATCGCCTTGGAAAGGAGTCCGTCATGTCGCAGCCCTCACCGGCCCGTTGCCCGGTTCATCGAAGCACACCGGCCGCCCCCGTCCCTTCTGAAAGCGTCCCACACAGTCGCGGCGTTTGGCCGCCCGGGCCCCGTGACCGCTTCGGCGGATGGGGGCTGATGCGCACACTCTCGCGTGACTTTTTCGGCACGCTGACCACGTTGCAGCACACGTTCGGCGATCTCGTCCATCTGCGCATCTGGCCCGAGCACGAGATCGTGGTCACGAACCCCGAGCATGTGCGCGAGCTGCTCGTGACGCACCACGACGCGTTGATCCGATGGGAACGCGGCATCCGCGTCTTCGCTCAATTGCACGGACACAGCGTGCTGATCGCCGAGGGCGAAGCCTGGCGCAAGAAGCGTCAGGCGCTGCACCCGAGCTTCTCCCCGAAAGCCGTACACGCCTTTCTTCCGACCGTAGCAGACGCGGCCGGTCAGGCCCTCGCGCAATGGCCCGGCAATGCGGCAGACTGGCTCATCGAAGGGCCGCTCACGTCGCTGACGATGGACGTCATCATGCAGCTGACGTTCTCGAGCCGCATCGGCGGCGACGCACGCGTTGCAGAAGACGCGATCCGCGCGGCCAGCGCCGCCGCCAACGCAGAGTTCTTCTGGCCGGCAAGCTGGCCGGACTGGGTGCCCTGGAAACGCAGAAAGCGCCGTGCCATCGCCACGCTCCACGCGCTCATCGACCGGCACGTGCATACGCGTCTTGCATCGCCGGTGAAGGAGCGTCCCGACGATCTGCTCAGCCGCCTGCTCGTGCTGCACGAAACCGACCCATCATCGTGGCCGCTCGCCGCCGTGCGCGACGAATGCATGACCTCGTTCCTCGCCGGTCACGAAACGACCGCGACCACACTGATCTGGTGGGCGTGGTGCATGGCGGCGCATCCCGAGGCGCAAGCGCGGGCGCGGGCGGAAGTCGAAACCGTCCTGCACGGCCAGGCTCCGACCGCCGAAACGCTGCCCTCGCTCGTCTACCTCGGCCAGACGATCAAGGAAACGCTGCGCCTCTATCCGAGCGTGCCCGCACTATTCAGCCGGCGCAGCACGGCAGCGATCACGCTCGGCGGATGGACATTGCCCGCCGGCACGATGTTTCTGATCCCTACGCAGTTGATGCATGGCGATCCCCGTTTGTTCGAGGCGAGCGCGTTGTTCCGCCCCGAGCGTTTCGGTGACGACGGCCCGCAGGCCCCGCGCGGTGCGTTCATGCCGTTCGGCACGGGTCCGCGCGTCTGTCTCGGCCAGCATCTCGCATTGGCCGAAGCGACGGTCATCGCCGCCATGCTGCTGCAGCGCTTCGCGTTGTCGGTACCCGACGGCGCCGCGGCGCCCGAGCCGACGATGCAGGTCACGCTGCGGCCCAAGGTACCGCTGCGTCTGGGCATCCGGTCGTTGAAGGGGTAGCCTGCGCGCGTGGCGGCAGCGTGGAGGGGGCGCCGTTTCACGCCTCTTCGCCGCGTCCCGCGCGCCGCGCCCATTCGGACAACGATGCTTCGGCCGCGGCGATCAGCGCGCGGTCGCCGGCGAGACGCGCATGAGCAAGGCGCCGTTCAAAGTGGTCTCGCGCACAATCGTCGTCACCCCGTTCGTGGCTCAGTACACCTAATTGGAACAACGCCTGATCGACTGCCCAGCTGTCGGCATGCGTCAAGCCAATCTCGAGCGCCTTCTCCAAGCACGCGGTTGCATTGGCCATGTCGTTCAGTTCGTAGCTATTTTGCGCGAGATTGAACAACAGCGGGCAGAGCCATGCGTCGTGCTGACCAAGCAGCGCTTGCGCGTCGGCCAGCAGGGTCCGGTTGACGGCGCGCGCCTCGTCGTAGCGCTTCGCTTCGTGCAACCAGTAGCCGCATTTGCGCCGCACAGTGAGCAACGCCTTCACCCCGGTTTGCGCACCAAGCACGTTCGTTGCCCGGGCACATAACGCCAACACCGTGTCGAGCTGGCCGGCATCGAAAGTAAGCCTGCCGAGCGCATGCAGGAACCGATCGGGCGCATGGAGCCGGTGCTGATACGCTTCGATTCGCTCGATACATGCCGCCGCGTGATGTAGGGCCTGCTGCCCGTAGCGCCACTCGCCCGTGCACGCCACCGTTTTCCATTCGAGCAGGTGCGTAGCCGCCACCGCGTCGGGCGGACAGAGCGCAGCGACCTTGGGCGCGAGCGCGTGCAGCCGCGCCGCGAGTGCAGAAGAATCGTCGACACACGCATCGAGTGCGGTGAGGTCGGCTACCACGCTGTCTGCATCTTCCACGGCCGCATCGTCCGGCAGCGAATGACCGTAGGGCAGAAATGCAAGCTGCTCCAGCGCGAGCAGGAAGGCATGCTTTGCGGCCATCGGCGAGAGCCGCACATCGGTCACGCTTTCGCGAAACAATGTTGCCAATTCGCTGCCGTCATGCGGTCCGATCCAGTGACAAGCGCTGAACGTACCGTCCGGTGCCTGACAGATGTAGAGCTGGTAGTCGTAACCGTATCGACGCGTGAGCCCGATCGTTCGCTCGCCCGCTTCATTGGCGAGCGCGAACGCATAGTCATCGCCGTCGTAACGCTCGCCGTCCCGAACCACCAGTTGGCCCGTCGCGAGGCGCGGGCTGGCGAAGACCCAATCGAACAGCCGCGGCAGCGCATCGGGCAAGCCCGCATACAACGCGTCCAACCGCTGCCGATCGACAACACACTCGCCCCGACGCATGCGTTCGATCAGCGCGGCATCGTCAGGGAAATACATCCCCCAAAACATCTCTTTGCCGCAAAGCTCGGGGGGGAAAACGTCCTTTACGCTACAAGTCGGCGGATGGAGATAGAGGCCGCGGTGCTGATTTCCTTCGCCGTCCAGCACGACGTTCAAGCTTTCGATATCGCGGCAATGCACGAGGGCGCGGCTGTAGAGTCCTCCCGCGCGAATACGGAAGTCCTTCGCGATCGCCAGATCGCAGCGCATTGCCCCGGTCACGACGAGGCTGCCGTGGTTGTAGAAGCCATACAGGCATTCGCAACGCAAGTCGCCACCGACATGGAAGAGGTTGCCGCCCATGCTCAGGTTGCGTGCAGTCAGGTCCCCCTTCACGATGAACAGCGGCGAGTGATCGCTGTCGTATTCGAGCAGATGCGATTGCAGCGTGAGGTCGCCGCGAAACAGATAGCCGGCAATCTGCACGCCCGCAATTTCGACGGCCAGTTCCAGACACGGCAACGCGCAGTCCTCGTCCATCACGAGAAAGTAGCGAGGCTCGTCGTAGTCGAGGTCTCGATCGAGCCACTCGAGCGCCTTGCCTGCGAACCGCAATGCCTCGATCTCGTCTTGCACTTCTATCGGCGTCGCCAAACGGAAGCGCGCAACGGGCACATGGGCATCGCTTTCGTCGTTCGTTCTGCGCAATGGCACCGTAAGCCACCCGTCTTCCGGCAGAACGCGGTCGCGCCAGCGGATTTCCCTCGCTGCGCGCAGCTGTGCAGCACGCGCGGCTTCCCGCTCGGTGCTGGCGG
The DNA here is from genome assembly GCA_966431825.1 of uncultured Trinickia sp. GTDB lineage: Bacteria > Pseudomonadota > Gammaproteobacteria > Burkholderiales > Burkholderiaceae > Trinickia. The sequence continues at coordinate 3,841 of CBJMQH010000254.1, read as the reverse complement.
CCTGCTCCGCCAACAGAATGGCCTCGATTGCCTGGAACGCCGTCAGGACCTCGGGCACCCGCGCAAGAAAGCAGCGCACATCGTAGATCTTGCCGACCGAGGTCCGCGGCTGGAACTCGATCTTGGCTTCCTTGCGGCCGTCTTCGCTCGTCGTAACCACGAAATGCGCCCAGCAGTACTCACGATCGCCATCACCATCGTGCGTGTCGCTGCCCTGCCACCCGAGACAAATCCGCGGCGTGCCTTCGCGTGCCTGTCTGACCGCCAGCGTATAGCGGCCGTACTCGTGATCGTCGTCGTAACTTTCGAAGTCGCTGCGCACGAACGGCAGGTCGAGCAGCCCTTCGATCCGCGCCACCGTGACCTCGTTCAGTAGCTGCCGCCATGCCGGTTCGGCACGCGCGACGGTAGCCAGACACCCCCGCCAAACTGCTTGCAGCGTCTCATCGCGCGCCACTTCGTCAGCCGATAACGCTCGCCAAGTGGCCGCCTCACCGCTTTCATCGGCGAACTCAACGACGAGCGCGAGGCTCGCCTTGCCCCCCAGCATTCGGCACAGACGCCCCGGCACAACCTCTCGGGTTTTCGCGAAAGACCGGCAATTGCCCGCTTCGACATACAGGCCGCCACGATAGGCCCCGGCCGGGAAACTGAGCCGCCAGAACGGATCGGTACCGATCTGCGGGGCCTCTCCGAGCGGCGCGCCCTCGGCAAGGACCGTTTGCAGCAAGCATTGCAGAGTGTCGGCCGTGAGCGCATCCGCCGTCATGCGGGGCGGGCACTTCAGCGGGCGCGCGGCCGCCATCAGCAGAGGGCGGCCCGCGCCTGCGGCCTCGAGGAATGCATCGCGCAGCAGCCAGCCGCCCACGCCTTCGTCGGGGCCCGCGTCCGAGGCAATCAGCGCCGCCGGAAACCAAGGGCTCAAAGTGGCACGACACGGATGCGGCGGCAACGTATCGGCCGAATCGTCGTCCCAGTGCGCCGCTTCCACGGTGAGGCCGCCGGCGACTTCGTAGCGATATTGTTCGGTGGCGAGCCAGAAGCGCGCTCCGGCGCGGCCTGCGGCCGTCAACAGGCCGTGGTTGTAGTCGCCCCAGAACAAATCGCGCACACGCAGGTCGCCGCTCACCTCGATCACTTGCCCGCCGACGATCATGTTGCCGACCTCGAGGTTGCCAAGCACGACGAGGCCCACGCTACCACCGTCCGTACTGGCGTTGAAAATCGAGCCCGTCACGGTCAGATTTCCTTTGGCGAGGACGAGCACAATGTCTGCAGCTGCCGCTCCCCCAAGGCCGGCTTCATCGAGATTCAGCATGTCGAGTACGGCATCGGCTTCGAGAACCGACACGTAGCGATATTCGAAATCTTCTGCGTGTCGGCGGAACCAGGACGACACAGGCAGGTCACCCTGCACCTCGGTGAAACGAACTCGTTGCTGCACCATCGATTAGGAACTCCTTGAAGCTTGAGCGACGATCGAACGCATCGATATCCAGGGATAGACAGCGGCGTCTATACCGCGACCTTCCCGCATCATTTAGCTGTTCTTTATATTGTGCCAATACGTCGCTATTCTATTCGCATGGCGCTGGTGTAATTTTTCAATACACCCCTGATTACTTGCCTTTATCAACCATCTCGATGCAAAAACACAGTTTGACGCTTTCTTTTTGCTTTCTTATTTCCGTCCCTTTTGCTGCGTTCGCATTCGTGAAGCCGCTGCGGGTGATCGCACCGGGCTGGGTGCCCGGTGTCGAATGTACGAGCACGACGCTCTGCACCGACGACGCTAGCCGGCTCGCCGATGCCCAGGCGCTCTACGACACAGGAACCCGGCAAGCCGCACTGGCGGTCGGGCCGTTTCGTGGCCAGCCTCGCGCGATCTTCTGCAGCACACAAGCCTGTGCCGAGCAATTCGGCATCGGGCAGCGCGCGGCCGAGGCCGTCGGCAACCTAGGCGTCGTCGTTGCGCCTCGCGGCTGGAAACCTTTTTATCTTGCCCATGAGCTGATTCATTATCGGCAAGCGGAAACGCTCGGCAATCTTGCCGTCGCCACGAAGCCCCGATGGTTAATCGAAGGGATGGCCTATGCGTTGAGCGGGGATCCACGCCATCCGCTGACCGCGCCATTCGAGCAATGGCGTGCCCAATTCGAAGCGTGGAACGCGAGCCTCGGTTCGCGTGACTTGTGGGACGCAGCGAAGGCGGTCCGTTGACGCGGCGCGTTCGGCACCCCTAATCGACCCTGCCCGGCGGCCCGTCGCCCTTGGCTGCGCCGTCCGCCGGCGGCGCTGCATCGCGGGACGGCCGACGCACGACACGAATCTTGCCGCTCGTCCCGCCGCCGCAGAAAAAGCGCTCGCCGCCGTCCGATTCGAGCCCCGAGACACCGATGCCTGCCGGCAACTCCACGGCCTCCAGCACCTCGCCGCTCTGCGCATCGATACGCCGCAGCTCGCTTTCGTCGTTCTCCCACGTGCCGTGCCACAGTTCGCCGTCGACCCAGGTCACCCCCGTCACGAACCGGTTCGACTCGATCGTGCGCAACACGGCGCCCGTGTCCGGATCGATCTTCCGGATCTTGCGCGCCCGGTACTCGGCCACCCACAGCGCACCTTCGGCCCAGGCGAGGCCCGAATCGCCGCCGGCCCCGGGGGCCGCAATGACGGCGACCACCTCGCCCGTGCCCGGATCGATCTTTCGGATTCGATCGCCATCGATCTGATACAGATACCGGCCGTCGAAGGCTGTGCCCGCATGGGCGCTGACGGCAATCGAATGCACAATATCGCCGCGCTCAGGTGCCAGTGCGCAAACCCGGTCTCCCGCGGCGAACCAGACCTGCCGGCCGTCATAGGTCAGCCCGCCGATATGGGCCACACCGGGAAACGGCCCCCACTCGCCGATGATCTGTGCTGCCGAACGTTTCATAAGCCCTCCAGTTCTGTTGTGAGCGGCACCGGCAGCAACAACGGTGTCGCGAATCCCGGCATCGGTGCCGCCATCCAGCGGCGCGCACGAGCCCGCCCGAACGCTTCGATACGGCCCGCCGCAGCGAGGCCCTCCAACGCACGCTGCACCGTGCGCTGGCTCGCCCCCAATGCAAGCGCCAGCGCCGAACTCGACCACGGCTCGCCGTCCGCCAGGAACGCAAGCAGCGTCGCATGGGCGTGCTCCACGGGGCGCGCGAGGACAACAACCTCTTGCGCGCGCCGTGTCGCGAGCGCAAAGCCATGCCGTGTCGCCCGCACATCGGCAATCGAACGAAGTGCCGCGCGCAGGCGGCCGATCTCGACACGCAGGCGCATCCGCTGCGACTCATCGGCAACCCGCATCCGGAACGCATCGGCAATCAGTTTTTCGCGCGGCGCGTCGCCGGGCCACGCTTCGCCGAGCGTGCGCGCCAGCGCGAGCAACACGGGGCGCGTCGCGAGCGGCACGATATCCGCGGCGTCGCAGACGCGGTGTCGGCACGCATCGATCACGAGCGCGCTCGATTTGAGCAGCGCCTCGGCTTCGTCAAGCGTCACGAGGCGCGCTTCGCCGCGCGTCGACAGTTTCGCCGCAGGTGCATCGAGCACATGCAGTGCGGTTTCCACCTCGGCTTCGAGCGCGGCGATGCGCGTTTCGCGCGCAGCCTCGGCGGCCCGCGCAAGCGCCGTGCGCGCGGCTTGCGCGTGAAGACGCCGCATGGCGACGCCGCCCACGACGAGAAAATGCACGGCCCGCGCCGCCGCAGGCAGTTCCGCCGGATCGATACCGGTCAACGCGCGCTCGGCATCGTCGAGCCGCCCGATCAACAGCAAGCGGCGGATCTCGAGCTGCCGCGCATGGGCG
>CBJMQH010000253.1:0-7758 GCA_966431825.1 uncultured Trinickia sp. | reverse complement strand
CCCTGAAGCATCGGTTTCACGCAGTACCGGCAGTGCAGTACCCGCAGCACGCAATAACCCTGTATCAGAAGCACCACGCGACACGCAGTAGGCAGCAAGCAGTATTGCAGCAGGCATCACCTCGCATCAAGCAGCACGCTCAATCGCATTGCAGTCCACGCGATCAAGCCCTGTTCCGACGGAACAGGGCTTTCTCATTCCGCGTCCGCTAAAGACGAAACGCGACGCCCCCGCATTCACCTGCACGTCAGCCGTAAATCGTCCTCACGCCTAGGAATTGTCCGATACCTTCGCGCTCGATTCTTACAGCGAGAAAGTCCCACGCCTATAGCAAATTTCGCCCCTGCAATCGAAGATTGCATCATCGGAGGCAAATTGCACCGAAACGTTCGAATGCCACGGGAAGTACGGCAATCGTTATTCACGACCGGACAGGCAAACCCATGGTACCCACACCCACCGTCATCGTACGACACCCGCTGGCGCCGCTATCGACATTCGACGCGCCGAGCCATGCCCCGCCCGCGCACAGCGCAACGTCGACCTGCAAAGACTGCGCGATTCGTCGTGTCTGTGCATTGCAGTCCGAATTGCCGACCACCCGCGCGCACCTCGAAGGGATGACACTCGCCCGCCGCAGCTTGAGCAAAGGCGACGCCCTCTTTCGCGCGGGAGACGCGTTCCGCAATCTCTACGTCGTTCATAGCGGTTCGTTCAAGAAGTCGATCCTGCTCGCCGACGGGCGGGAACAGATCACCGGCTTTTTCATCGCCGGCGACGTGCTGGCATTGAGCGGCATCTCGACCGGTCGGTATGCGAGCGACGCGATCGCGCTCGAGGACAGCACGGCGTGCGTCCTGCCGTTCGACGCATTGCAGCCGTTGAACGACCCGGCGAGCGGCATGGAGCGACACTGGCATCGGATGCTCGGCACAGCCATCGTACGCGAGCGCATGATCAACGCGATGCTCGGCACGCTGCACGCGGACGAGCGCGTCGCCGCTTTTCTGCTCGATCTGTCGCAAAGGTGGCAGGCGCGTGGCTACTCGGCTTCCCAATTCGTCCTGAAGATGACGCGCGCCGATATCGGCTGCTATCTCGGCATCAAGCTGGAAACCGTCAGCCGTGCGCTGCAAAGCCTGCACCGGCGCGGGCTGATCGAGGTGAGAACGAAAGACATTCGTATCCTCGACCTGCCCGGCCTCGCCTCACTTCAGGGTCTCTTCGAATAACGCGTGGCGTCAGGCCGATTGCAGCCAGTCGAGCACGTCCGCTGCATTGCGGTCGGGCGGAAACACCGGATAGAAGACGTGTGACACCACGCCGTCATCGATGACCATCGTCAGGCGCTTGAGCAACGTCATGCCGGCCGCCTCGAACGTGGGTAGACCGAGAGCGTGCGACAGCGTGAGCCGCTCGTCGGACAGAATCGGAAACGGCAGCCCTAGCCGCTCGACCGCCTCCCGCTGATCAGGCGTCGACTGTGTCGACACCGCAAACAGGTGGTTCACGCCCTGCGCCCGCAGGTCGGCCGCACGATCGCGATATCCGCACGATTGAGGGGTACAGCCTGCTGCGCCGGGAATGTCCGTCCACCCTTCAGGCAGCGCAGCCTGCGGCGCCTTCTTCCAGGGATACGCGTAGACGATCGTCCGCCCGGCCAACGAAGACAGATCGATCGCCTCACCGCTCGTCGACATCAGCGTAACGCTCGGCAAACGCGATCCGGGCAGATGAGCGGCGGCACCGTCATCGACGGGGCACGGCAAGGTAGACCAGTCCAGCGATACTGCATCGTTCATGGCACGCTCCGTAAGTTGTCCGACTAACGGCAGGCACTCGGTGGGAACTCGGCAGACACAAAAAAAGCCCCAGCCGTCAGTCGGTGGGGCTCTCGGCCGTATGGCCTTCGTAGGAAACGCTAAGACGCACCCCGATGAGATCCACCACCCTCGCGGGCATGGGCCGATCGATGATTCTCGATTGGTTGTGGGGTCAGGGTGCGCATAGCAGCCAGTATGCGACGAGCGGAGCGCTCCGGTCAACCGCTGCGCCCCGCCTTCTTGCAACGGCGAGGCGCCATGCTCAGCGTGTGAGCCGCACGACGTTGGATGGATCGATGACAGGCGACGGCCCGAAGCGGTAAGTCGAACGGCCGCTGCGCTTCGCCGAATACATCGCCGCATCGGCGATATCAAGCAGTTCGGGGATCGTTGCCGCGTGATCGGGATAGGTCGCGATGCCGATGCTCACCCCGATGCGAAAGCGCCCGTCGAACGCCGCCTGGCCCGCCTCGCGCACGCGTGCGATAAGCCGGCCCGCGAGTTCTCGCAACGCATTGTCGTCGCCGCAGTCGACCATCAACACGACGAACTCGTCGCCGCCGACCCGCGCCAGAATGTCGCGCTGCCTCGTCGCGCCTTGCAGCACCTTCGCCAATCGGACCAGCAACGCATCGCCGGCCGCATGTCCCAGGGCGTCGTTGACCGATTTGAAGCCGTCGATGTCGAGATAGAACACTGCCACGCGCACCGCGCGCGCGTCGGACCGCGCGGACAACGCGTCGATGGCAGCCAGCAGCGCACGCCGGTTCGGCAGGTTCGTGAGCGGATCCTCGCCCGCTGCGCGATCCATCGCTTCGGAATAGGCACTCACGCGTGCAAACGCACGCCGCTGAACGAACATCGCATAGACAAGCAGCGCGACCGTGAAAACGGCCAGCACGCACAGCGCGACAACACCGAAGACGACGCGCCGGTGTACATCCGCCGCCGCGCGTTCGCGGCGCGCACGCCAGTCGTCGATCAGTTTTGTAAAGTCGGCACGCAATGCGTCCATCAAAGCCTGACCTTGTCCGGTCTCGACCAGTGCAAGGGCCCTGTCGCGCTCCCCGGCACGTGCATGGTCGATCGTGCGCGATAATTCGTTCACCTTATCGTTTTTAGTGTGCTCGATCCGCCGTACCGTCTCGATCGAACGCTCATCGTTCGCCACGACACGTTCGAGTTGAAGGATCGTATCGTCGACGTCGCGCGTGCCTTGGTAGTAGGGCGACAGATAACGCTCCTGCCCGGTCAGCAGGAAGCCGCGTTGGCCCGTTTCCGCATTCTCGAGGTCAAGCTGTGCGCGACTCGCCGCCCCGAGAACCTGGACTGCCATCTCCTCTTCGATCCCGTCCCCGACAATCACCCTTGCCTCACGGATAAACGCGGCCGCTGCTGCAACCAATCCGATTACAAGACAAATGTAAAGCGCGACAAAGCGATTGCGATCCGCATTCGCCGCGCGAAACAACCTTTTTGGCATGTCGTCTCCGTTCGGCGGTTCGCTTGTCGCAGCGCCGCCGAAGTGCTCTGTCGGCTCTTGGCGCAGACCGATGCGTCGATGCGCCATGTCCTCATGGCAGCATCTTTTAAACCCGCAGAAGCGGTGCGTCAACCCGCCTGTGCGAGCCCACGCAGATCGGGTTCATCGAGGGTCGTAGCGACGACCACGCGATTGCGGCCCGTGGCTTTTGCCAGGTACAAAGCGGCGTCGGCGCGCGCCATCGAACTCGCAAGCGAATCGACCTGCCCCACCGCTTCGACCCCGGCGCTGAACGTGCAGCGAATGCCGTCGCATGGGGCCGAGGCCACGGCCATGCGCAACGTATCGGTTACGCGCTCGGCCTGCGCCTTCGTCATTGCGGTGAACGCAATCGCAAACTCCTCGCCGCCGAGGCGCCCGAACAGGTCGCCCTGCCGCAACCCCGCCGAAACGGTCGCCGCCACGTGCGCAAGCGCCCGGTCGCCGGCCGCATGTCCGTGACCGTCGTTCACCGCCTTGAAGTTGTCGATGTCCAGGATGGCGATCGATACCGGCTGCCCGGCCTGCCGCGCTTGCTCGATCAGCGCGTTGGCGCGGACCATGAACGCACGCCGCACGAGCGCGCCGGTCAGCTCGTCGATCGTCGCGAGTCGCTCCATCCGCTCGACGATCCGGTCGTGCGCGAGCAGGACCATGCCGATCGAGATACAAGGCAATGTCAGGATCGCAAGCCCGAGCAGCGCGACGTTCCACGGCGACGGCTCGAGGAACGCCGTCTGACGCTCGACGCCGAGACCATAGAACAGGCCCCTCGCCGCATGCACGAGGACACCCAGGTAGGCGGCGGCCGCCACGAACCGATAGCTGTACTTGGGCCGGCCCGGCGGGCAATGACGCAGTGCGAGCGTGCCCACAGCCAGACGCAGGTAGGCAAGAAAAGCCGAGACGAGCGCGACGCGCGCATTCAAATCGGGGCGCGCGGCACTGCAGTAGAGCAGGCCCACGACGACCGCGACAAGCGCGACCCGCTCGTAGACGCGTGCAGGTTTCAGTCCGAAGAACTCACGCAGCCCCTCGAGGATCATCAGCGCGCCGCCCAGCACGAGCACCGACGCGGCAACGGTTGCGACAAGCCCGGGTGCAGCGCCCGCAAGCGCGAGCAGCGACAAACCGACTGTCAGCACTGTGTAAGCCAAGCACCAACACCGCACGCCGGGTATCTCTGCCCTCAGCAGCGAGCCGAGGACGGCCACGCTCATGACGCACGACATGATCGCAACGCCGATCAGCGCGAGGGGGGTGAACATATCTTATGACTTATCGATGTTTTATCTGCCCGCGCGACGAGCCCCGGGGGCGGGGACCGCCCGATCCGCACCGGCAGTGACCAGAACATATCGTATATCAGCCACGGCGTCGGCCGTAAACATGCGTTACGGATCTCGCATACCGCTTTCACCTGTATCGCGACGCGATCCGTAGACTGGCGCCGTGGTCGTGAACAAATGGCACCACACGAGCGCACAGTGCAAGGAGGCACAGATGAACAAGAAACTTATCGCAGCGGTAATCGGGTTTGCCGCACTTGCCGCATCCACCGCTGCGTCAGCGCACGTGGACGTCGCGATCGGCGTCGGCATCCCCGCTCCCGTCTATATGGAGCCCCAGCCCGTCTATGTGGCGCCCCCCGTTGCCTACGCCCCGGCCCCCGTGGCCGTGGACTACTGGCACCGCGACGACGACTGGCGCGAACGCGAATGGCGCCGCCACGAATGGCGCGAGCACGCGTGGCGCGAACACGAATGGCGCGGTCGCCGCGGCTGGGACGACTGAAGTCTGCTCCGGGCTACCGGCGCACGGTGCGCGACGCTGTGTCGCGTGCCGGGCTGCCGAGCCAATGCACGCTGAACAGACCCGCGTCGTCGGTCCAAACAGGCCCCGGGCGGAACCCGGCTGACGCGGCAAGCGCACGGAAGCCATCGACCGTGAACTTGTGCGAATTCTCGGTATGGAGGGTTTCGCCCTCTCCGAATTCGAACGCGTGGCCTGCCACGTGAACGGTCTGGCGCGCACGGCTCACGAGATGCATCTCGATGCGCTGCTTGCGCGGCTCGTAGAACGCATAGTGCGCAAAGCGCGATACATCGAAATCGGCGCCGAGTTCGGCGTTCGCGCGCCGCAGCAGGTTCAGGTTGAATGCTGCCGTCACCCCCTGGCTGTCGTTATAGGCGCGGTGCAGCGTCTGCGGGTCCTTCACGAGGTCGACGCCCACGAGCAGGCCGCCACCCTCGAGCAAACGTGCAGCCAGTCGTAGAAACGCCATCGCTTCGTCGGCGTCGAAGTTCCCGATCGTCGACCCGGGAAAAAATCCGACGCGCCGCCCCGTCGCGGCGGCCAGCGGCCCGAGCTCGGCCTCGCACATGTAGTCGGCCGGCACGGGCACCACGGCAAGTCGAGGGTAGTCTTGCGCCAGCCGCTGTGCCGCGGACTCCAGGTACTGCGCCGAAATGTCGATCGGAAAGTAGCGATGCGACCAGCGCCGCTGCGCATAGGTGTCGAGAAGGATCCGAATCTTGGCCAATGCGCCGGCGCCGAATTCGATGATGTCGACGTTCGGCCCGAGCTGCTCCACGATCTCGTGGGCATGGTCGCTCAGGAGCCCGAGCTCCGTGCGCGTGGGGTAGTACTCCGGCAACGCACAGATCCGATCGAACAGCGCCGAGCCACGCGCATCGTAGAAGTATTTCGGGGCGACCACGCGCGGCCGCTTCGAAAGGCCGGCCAACAGGTCGCCGGCGAACGGATTGTCCAGGAAACGCGGGGCGCGGGCCGCCGCTGCGGCCGGCACGCCGCCGACGCCCGAAGCTTCAGAGGTCTCGTACAAGTCGTACTCCTGAGAATTGCCAGCGGGCCGCCGGCGGAAAAAAGTTGCGATAGGTCGGCCGCGTATGGCCGGGCGGGGTGGCCAGACTACCGCCGCGTAACACCTGCTGCCCGACCATGAACTTGCCGTTGTACTCGGCCGCCACGCCGGCCAATGGCTTGAAGCCGGGATACGGTTCGTATGACGAGCGCGTCCACTGCCAGACATGCCCCGAGATCTGCTCGATGCCAGGCAGGCCGCATGCCGCCTCCCACTCGAATTCGGTCGGCAGCCGTGCACCGGCCCATTCCGCATAGGCGGCCGCCTCATAGAAGCTCAGTTGCGCCACAGGCGCATCGGGCTTCATCGGCGCCACGCCGTGCACCCCGAACACAGCCCAACGGACGCCATCGGTGCCACGCTCGGCAAGCGCCGCATCGAGCGGCATCCAATACGCGGGCGCACACCACCCTTCGCGGCGCACGTGGTCCCAACCGTCCGACAGCCAAAGCTCGGGCCTCGTATAGCCGCCGTCGGCGATAAACGCGGCGTACTCGCCGCAAGTCACGAGACGATGGGCGATCTCGTAGGGCTGCAGCAGCACGCGATGTCGCGGCCGCTCGTTGTCGAACGAAAAGGCCGTACCGTCGTGGCCTATCTCCACGATTCCGCCCGGATGGCGCAGCCACTCGAGTGCCCCGGCACTGCCCACGGGCTCCGCCCGGGTGTCCGCAGCATCAAGCGCGGGACGATAAGCGGGCTTGAGCGGGTTGCACGAGAACGCGTGCAGGATGTCGGTCACAAGAAGCTCCTGGTGCTGTTGCTCGTGATGCAATCCCAGCGTCAAAAGCGGCTCGATCGTCGAGCGCAGGGCCTCGTCGGCTTCATCGAGCAATCCGAGCAAGGCGCCGTCGACGTGTGCCCGATAGGCCTGGACCTCTTCAAGCGACGGCCGCGTCAGCAGCCCGCGCTGTGGCCGCGCATGGCGCGGACCGAGTGCCTCGTAGTACGAATTGAACAGATAGCCGAAGCGCGTATCGAACGGCCTGTAGTGCTCCGAATGAGGCGTGAGGATCACGGTTTCGAAAAACCATGTCGTATGGGCGAGGTGCCATTTGGTCGGGCTTGCGTCCGGCATCGACTGCACGCATTGATCTTCGGCGGACAGCGGCTCGGCAAGGGTGAGACTCAACTGCCGCACGTCACGATACGCACGTGCCAGCGCTGATGCATCCAAACTCATCAGCTTCTCTCCTTGTTCTTGGTGACAATCTTCTGACAAGCGCCACGCCGGCAAAGAACCGGCCGCTCGCGACGCGCGGGGCTTCAATCACTTTAGGTGCTTTTCACTGCGGCCGCAGCTTTCGGCCGACGCCGCTCGCGTTCGCAGCGGCCCGCGGTGCACCGGCTCGAACCAGGGGGCCTGCACGCGCGCATCGTGGGTCGCCGCGCGTGCAACGGCGTCGTCGATCGAGCGCGGCAGCAGCGCGACGAGACGCGCGAACCGCGTCGGTTCGAAAGCAAAATTGGGCGGGAATTGCCAGAGGAAAGGCCAGCGAGTCATGCGAACCGTTGATCTCGATCGTATC
>CBJMQH010000252.1:0-7762 GCA_966431825.1 uncultured Trinickia sp. | reverse complement strand
GTGGTGAACTTCGACGGTTCCTGAGCGAAAGTCGAGTGTCCGACGATGCGTGCGAGCGGAGCGAGCCCGAGTGCCTCGGCGTGCGAGGCCCGCATCATGACGAGCGCCGCTGCGCCATCCGAGATCGACGACGAGTTGGCTGCAGTGACCGTGCCCGTCTTGCTGAAAGCGGGCTTGAGCGTTGGAATCTTCTCGAGATTGGCCTTGAACGGCTGCTCGTCGCGCGCGATGGTGGTCTCGTCGCCCTTGCGGCCCGCCACTTTCACGGGCGCGATTTCCCACGCGAACGAGCCGTCTTCGTTGGCGCGTTTCGAGCGCACGAGCGATTCGATGGCGAACGCGTCCTGCGCCTCGCGCGTGAAGCCGAACGATGCCGCGCATTCTTCTGCGAACGTGCCCATCAGACGGCCTTTCTCATAGGCGTCTTCGAGACCGTCGTAGAACATGTGATCGATGACCTGGCCGTGTCCCATGCGCATGCCGCCGCGCGCCTTCGGCAGCAGGAACGGCGCATTCGTCATGCTTTCCATGCCGCCTGCCACGATCGTGTCGACCGTGCCGGCAGCGAGCATGTCGTGCGCGAACATGGCTGTGCGCATGCCCGAGCCGCACATCTTGTTGACCGTCGTGCAGCCCGTGGCGAGCGGCAGGCCTGCGCCCAGCGCCGCTTGGCGTGCGGGCGCCTGGCCGAGTCCGGCCGGCAGCACGCAGCCCATCAATACTTCGTCGATTTGATCGGGGGCGAGCCCTGAGCGTTCGAGCGTGGCCGCGATCGCGGCGGCGCCGAGTTGCGGCGCGGTGAGCGTGGCGAAGTCGCCTTGGAAGCCGGCGATCGGTGTGCGTGCTGCGGAGACGATGACGACGGCGTCGCCGGTGCTACCTGTTTCTTCATTCGTGTTTGAGCTCTTTGATGACACCTTGGACGATGGTTGCGACGCCCGGAAGTTGCGTGGCGTCCGCACCCACCACATCGTTTTCGGCCGAACCTGCGCCGCTCGCGGTGACCGCGGCGACGCAGCGTTGATAGGTTTCGTCCAGCATGGCGGCGTTCGAGATGGCCATGCCGAGATTGCGCATGCGCCCGTCGTGCACACCGTAGGCCCAGCCGTGCACGGTGAGCGGTTGGCTGCGGGCCCAGGCATCGTTGACGATCGTTGTGCGGCAGACGTTGACGACCTGCTCGATCGCGTTCAGTTCGACGAGGCGGCGGTGGCGTGCTTCGCCGATCGGCCATTCCTCGAGCAATTGGGCGTGTTTTGCGCGCACATCCTGCACGTGCTGCAGCCAGTTGTCGGCAAGGCCGACGCGCCGGTTCACGAGCGCCGCGCCGACCCCCGAGCAGCCGTAGTGGCCGACGACCATGATGTGCTTGACCCTGAGCAGATCGACGGCGAACTGAATGACGGAAAGGCAGTTCAGGTCGGTATGTACGACGACGTTCGCGATGTTGCGGTGGACGAACACTTCGCCGGGCGGCAGGCCGATGATCTGGTTCGCGGGGACGCGCGAATCGGAGCAGCCGATCCAGAGATACTCGGGCGTTTGCTGGTGCGCGAGGCGAGAGAAGTACTCGGGATCTTCCGATAATTTGCGCTGGACCCAGGCTTCGTTATTGACGAAGAGGTGAGCGAGCGGATTCGTTTGATCGTTCATAAGCGTCGTGGTCGTTGAGCGCGGCGGGGCTTGGGCGTAAAGTCGGCCGCCTGCGCGGTGTGGGGCGCTTTACGCGGCGCGTGCGCCGGAGGTGCCGTCGTGCTTGTCGGGGCTTTCGGTTTCCGGGGCACGCTCGAAGCGGGCCGGATAGCGTTTGCAAAAGCGCGCGCTCTGATCGTAGGGAAAGAAGTCGGGCAGTTCGCCCTTGAGCAGGAGCTCCTTGTTGCGTTGCCAGAGTGCCGGGTCGAAGAAGTCGGCGTGGTGGCGCATGAAATGTTCGCGCACGGTCGGGTCGCCGAGCAGGAACGTGCGATAGGTTTCGGGGAAGATGTCGTTCGGGCCGACGGCGTACCAGGGCTCCGCGCAGAGCTCGTCTTCCTCGTTGCGCGCGGCCGGAACGTGGCGCACGTTGCAGTCGGTCAAGTATTCGATCTCATCGTAATCGTAGAACACGACGCGGCCGTGGCGCGTGACCCCGAAGTTCTTGTAGAGCATGTCGCCGGGGAAGATGTTCGCCTGCATGAGCTCCTTGATCGCGTCGCCGTACTCCTTGATCGCGTGGTCGATGTCGGTGTCGGTGCCGTTTTGGAGGAACAGGTTCAGCGGCACCATGCGGCGTTCGATGTAGAGATGCTTGATGACGAGGCAGTCGCCTTCGTATTCGATCATCGATGGCGCCTCTTTTTCGAGCTCGCGCACGAGTGCATCGTCGAGCCGCGAGAGCGGCAGGGCGACGCTCGAATATTCGAGCGTATCGGCCATGCGTCCCAGCCGGTCGTGGCGTTTGACGAGCAGGTACTTCTGCTGAATCTTCTCGCGCGTGGTTTCTTTCGGCGGCGGGAAGTTGTCTTTGATCAGCTTGAAGACGTACGGGAACGAGGGCAGCGTGAACACGATCATCACGAGCCCCTTGATGCCGGGGGCGATGATGAACTGATCGCTCGAATGCGAGAGGTGCTTGAGCAGATCGCGATAGAACAGGTTCTTGCCTTGCTTTTGCAGGCCGACCGAGGTGTAGATTTCGGCTTTCGGCTTGCCCGGCATGATCGTGCCGAGGAAGTCGACGTAGGCCGATGGCACGTCCATATCGACGAGGAAATACGAGTGCGAGAAGCTGAAGATGATTTGCAGCTGCTCGCGCTTGAGGAGGACGGTGTCGAGCGCGAGCAGGCCCGGCGACGCGTGCCGGATCGGCACGGCGAACGGCAGTAGCACTTCGCCGTTGATGATGCGCCCGATGATGTAGGCGGCCTTGTTGCGAAAGAACAGCGACGACAGGACGTGGACCTGGAAGTTGAATGCTTCGGAGAACGGACCGTATGTGTCGTGGATCGCGTCGATGATGCAGGCCACGTCGCGCTGCAGGTTCTCGAACGGGCAATCGAGCTGGAAGTTCGTGACGATGCGCTCGAGCGTGGCGGCGAGTCCGTCCTTGCCCGGATAGTAGGCGCGATAGGTCGGCTTCGCGGCGGGCTCGCTGTTCTCGAGGTATTCGGTCGAGATGACGGGCCGCACGAAGATGAAGTCGTTGTTGAAGTACGAGCGGTGCAGGATCTTGCAGCAGACCGAATTGAAGAACGTTTCGGCGCATTCGGGCTGCAGGTGCGAGGTCAGGAGGCCGATGTAGTGGAGCTTGATCTGCTGCCAGATTTCGTCGTCGATCCGCTCGGCGTCGTATTCGTCTTCGAGCAGTTCGACGCATTCGTCGACGCGGTCGTCGTATGAGGCGATCCGGTCGCGCGCGAGCTTTTGCAAGCCGTGCCAATCGCCGGCTTCGAACAGCGACTTCGCGCGCACGGCCGCTTCACGGAAGTTCTGATAGTGGCGGTTGAAGCCTTCGAGCATCGTCTGGGCGACGTCGAAGCCGATCTGCGAGGACAGCAGTTTCGGGAAGTGTCTCATCACCGTGCGCCTTGTTCGGCCGGGTCGGTTTGCTGCGCTTCGCTGTCGGCGAGCAAGGCCCGGCATTGCGATTCGTACTGCGAGAGGTCTTCGAGCGTAGCGGTGAGGTCTTCGAGCTGGCGCTCCAGCACTTGCCGATGTGCGTCGATCGTGGCCAGGAACGCGTGCAGTTGCGGCACGGTGTCGGTGGGCGATTCGTAGAGATCGAGCAGACCGCGGATTTCCGAGAGTGTGAAGCCGAGCCGTTTGCCGCGCAGCGTGAGTTTCAGACGTGTGCGATCACGGCTCGAATAGACGCGACGCAGCCCGCTCGACCCTTCGCGGCTCGGCGCGAGCAGGCCCTGGTCTTCGTAGAAGCGGATGGCACGGGGCGTGACGTCGAATTCGCGCGCGAGTTCGGTGATCGTGTAGTGCTGGGTCATGGTCTTCGCGTCGGGCGGGTTGCCGCGAGCGTTTTGGCGCCGCGGCCGAAAGGAGGATGCGATCGATCGGACCGATCGACGTTTACGTTATCGTCAACTTCGGAAAAGTGCAACAGGGGGCTGCGCGCCAGGCTCGACGACTGCAGTGGTTGCTGGCGATGCGCCGTGCAAGCGGACGGATTGGCCGGATGGCCATTCGCTTGCGGCGCTGCGCGTATGGCACAGATACTGTTCGATGGTGCCCCGGCACACGGGCGGGCGCAACGGTGATCGTGCGAAGCACTTGCGCGTAAATACAATCGTCAATACACTTCAGGTGAGGTGATCGGTGCGGTTCGAATGGGATGACGGGAAGAATCGCGCCAATATCCGGAAGCACGGGATCGACTTCAACGATGCAATCGACGTGTTCAATCACCCGATGCTGGCGGCTCCGGACCTGCGCGAAGACTATGGGGAAGAGCGCTGGCTGGCGTTGGGTTGGATGAATGCGACGATCGCGGTGGTGGTGTATGTGGAGCGCAGCGGGCCGGTGATTCGCATCATTTCGGCGCGCAAGGCGACCCAGCGTGAGGCGAAACGATATGGGCAAAGCATCGAAGACTGACTGGAAGCGCTTGGCGAAGCTCGAAGACGAGCAAATCGACACGAGTGATGTGCCGGAACTCGGCGATGAGTTTTTTGCGCGCGCCGAACTGCACGTGCCGCCGAAGCAGACGGTGACGATGCGGCTGGACGTCGACGTCTTGACGTGGTTCAAGGCGCAAGGGCAGGGTTACCAGACGCGGATCAACAAACTGTTGCGCGCCTACATGTTGGCGCACCAGCGTCGCAATTCTTGAGCGCCGGCGACGGTTGCCGTCGCGAATATCTTCCGGGTACAGCCACTTGCAGGGTCGCTGCCCCTCACGCCTGAACCACCCCTCCTCGCAGTAACGCTTACCACCCGCCGTTCGTCCGATTTTCGGGCACGCGCGCGCCCCTGCGCACGCGTCGTTGTTTATAATTGCGCCCCTATTTAAATAAAACAGCCTGCTCATCACGAGGAATGGCCGCATGAGGGTCACGAAGCTTTTCGACGCGATTTATTACGGCGGTGCACAGCGCAACCGGTTAATCAAGCTCGATACACCATTAGGCACCGATTGGCTGCTGCCGATGTATGTACAGGGGCACGCGCGGCTTGGGCGCGATTATGCCTTCACGGTCGACGCCGTTTCGATGCGCGGCGACAAGATCGAGCTGACTGCCCTGATCGGAAAGGCCGTCACTCTCTGGATTTTGCAAACCGACGGCTCGTATTTGCCGCATCACGGTTACGTCCATACCTTCTCGCGTCTCGGCTCCGATGGTTATCTGACCGTATATCGCCTCGAATTCACGTCGTGGATGCATTTTCTGCGCTTTCGCCGCGATATGCGCGATTGGCAGGAACAAGGCGGCGAACAGATTATTTCGGACGTGTTCGAAGAACACTCGCAGGCGCAGGGCGCCTATCGTTTCGAGTTGAGCCGGCCCATGCCGCGCTATTCGAATCGCGTGCAGTGGGAATACGACTGGAATTTCGTTCATCGCAGCCTGGAGGAAGCCGGCGTATTCGGCCGCTTCGAGCAAGCGGCGGATGGCAAATCCCATACGCTCGTGTTGATGGACGATTTGTACCGCGTGCCGCAGATCAGCCAACTGCGCGTACCGTTCCACCGTGCGGGCCTGCGCGAGGAAGTCGATGGCCTTTCGCAGTGGATGGAGCAGCAGCGGATTCAAAGCGCCAAGCTGACGACGAAGTCGTTCGACTACAAGCGCCCGGACCATCCGCGGCAGATCGGCGCGATCACGAGCCCCGAGAACACGTTACCCACGGACGGCGAAGTCTATGACTACACGGGCGCCCACACGTGGGGCCAACGCGAGGTGGGCGAGCATCAGGCGACCGTGCGCGTCGAAGCCTGGGGCTCACAGGCCAAGCGCTTTCAGGGCGTGGGCAGCTTGCGAAACGCGATGCCGGGCTGCTGGTTCGAGTTGACGGGACATCCGGTTCACGACGCCGGGACGGAGTCCGACCGGGAGTTCGCGATCCTCGCGGTGACATGGTCGATCCGCAACAACCTGCCAGGCATGGACGAGGTGGCGGATTTCCCGCAGGCGCTCAAGTCGCGAGTCGAAGGTGTGGCGAATGCGAACGGCGGCGTGGTCGTCAAGCACTCGGATGGCAGCGCCGGCTACTTTCAGGTCGAGATCGAAGCGCAGCGGCGGCGCACGGCGTTTCGCAGCCCGCTTGAACACCGCAAGCCGGTCATGCAATTGCAAAGTGCGATCGTCGCGGGCCCCCAAGGCGAAGAAGCGTTCACCGATGCGCTGAACCGCGTGAAGGTGTGGTTTCCCTGGAACCGCCGTAATGAGCGCGACGAGCGCGCCTCGGTCTGGGTGCGTGCGGCATTTCCCGATGCGGGGGCTCAGCGCGGCGGCCACTTCCCGTTGCGCGCAGGCGACGAGGTGCTCGTCGGCTTTGCTTCGGGCGATTGCGATCGTGCCGTGATCCTCGGCAGGATGCACGGGGGCGCCACGCCGCCCGTGTGGCACACGAATGGATTGTTGTCCGGTTTTCGCTCGAAGGAGTACAGCGGCAGCGGCTTCAATCAGCTCGTCTTCGACGATTCGACGGGCCAGAACCGCGTCCATCTCTATTCGACGAGCGCCGATTCTCACCTGCACCTGGGCTACCTCGTCGATCAGACGAACAACACGCGCGGCGCGTATCTGGGCAGCGGCTTCGATTTGCGCTCCAACGCCTACGGGGCGGTGCGTGCGGCGCAGGGCTTGTACGTCACGACCCATCAAAAGGCGCCCAACAGTCAGCCGCTCGATGCCAAGGAAGCCCGGCAGCAACTCGTCGATGCGGAAAGCATTGTGGAAGCGCTTTCCGATGTCAGCGAGCAGCATGGCGCGCAAAGCCTGAAAGACGGCCACGAGGCGCTGCGCGCGTTTACCGATGCCACGCAGGAAAGCGTTGCAGGCAACGCCTCGGGCGGGCGCACGGCCGGCGGCGGCACGGGCAACGTGAACGGCTTCGGGCAGCCCGTGATGTTGTTCGGCAGTCCTGCCGGTATTGGTTTATCGAGCCAGCAATCGGTGCATGTATCGGCGACGCAGCACGTGAACGTGGTGAGCGGGCAAAGCACGCACGTGGCCACGGGCAAGTCGCTGCTGGCGAGTGTTGGCGAGAAGCTGAGCCTGTTCGTGCAGAACGCCGGCATGAAGCTGTTTGCGGCGAAGGGCAAAGTCGAGGTTCAGGCGCAGTCCGACAACATCGAACTGACGGCGCAGAAGACCGTCAAGATCCTCTCGACCACCGCCAAGGTCGAGGTTGCGGCCGACCAAGGCATCCTGCTCGCGAGCGGCGGCGCGTATATCCGGATTGCGGGCGGCAACATCGAGGTCCACGCGCCCGGTACGGTCGACATCAAGGGTGCCCAGCATGCGTGGAACGGGCCGGCGAGCATGGGGTACCCGCTGCCGTCGTCTCGGCCCGACCAGCCCGGGCAGTTGGCACTGCTGCATAAGTACTTCAATGAGGAGCCCGTCAAAACGGGTGCGTTCTCGGTGCTCGACGCGAACGGAGCGGTGCTCAAGCAAGGTGCGCTCGATGCGGGTGGCCATACGGTGGTCGGTGGATTGCCGGCTGGGGCGGCGTTGGTCCGGTTCGGCGACGATCCACGGCAGCACCGACCGCCGCTCGGCGCCGACGTCGGGATCATCACCAACTCGGGACGCGTCTATCCCGAGGA
>CBJMQH010000251.1:0-7780 GCA_966431825.1 uncultured Trinickia sp. | reverse complement strand
AGCAGCCTGCTCGATCTGTTGTCCGACGATCAGAGCCAGTCGCCCGATGCCGAGGTGCAGCACCGCGAGCTCGAGACGCTGACGCGCGCGTGGCTCGCGCGGCTGTCGGACAAGCACCGTCATGTGATCGAACGCCGCTTCGGGCTGAATCACATCGAACCGGCCACGCTCGAAGAACTCGCCGACGAAATGGGCCTCACGCGCGAGCGTGTGCGCCAGATCCAGCAAGAGGCGCTCGTGCGTCTGAAGCGCTTCTTTGCGTCCAATGGCGTTCGGAAGGACGCTGTTCTCTAGAAACTGATGACTCCCATTCTGGTATTCGACATCGAGACGATTCCCGATGTCGCCGGTATTCGCCGGCTTGACGAACTGCCTGCATCGATGAGCGATGCCGACGTGGCGGAACACGCGTTCGCCGCGCGCCGTGAAAAGACGGGCAGCGATTTTCTGCCGCACTACCTGCAGCGCGTCGCTGCGATCTCGTGTGTGTTTCGCGACCGCAGCGGCCTGCGCGTGCGCTCGCTTGGCACGCCCGAGGACGGTGAGGCGGCGCTGATCCAGTCGTTTTATCGCGTGATCGAGAAATACACGCCGCAACTCGTCTCGTGGAACGGCGGGGGCTTCGACCTGCCTGTGCTGCACTATCGTGCGCTCGTGCATGGCATTCCCGCATCGCGCTATTGGGACTTGGGCGAGGACGACCGCGAGTTCAAGTGGAACAATTACATCAGCCGCTATCACGCTCGGCACACCGATCTGATGGACGTGTTGGCCATGTATCAGTCGAGGGCGAACGCGCCGCTCGATGCGCTTGCAAAGCTCTGCGGCTTTCCGGGCAAACTGGGCATGGACGGCGGACAGGTCTGGACCGCGTTTCGCGAAGGCCGCATCGCCGAAATTCGCAACTACTGCGAAACCGATGTCCTCAACACGTACCTGCTGTATTGCCGCTTCCAGTTGATGCGCGGCGCCTTCACGCCCGACGAATACAGCGATGAAATCGCATTCGTCAAACAGTCTCTCTCGCAGGAAACGGCACCCCATCTCGCGGAGTATCTGGCGGCGTTCGCGTAAAGGACGGCTGAAAACGTTTTTAGGCGAGCTCGACGACGATCGGTTGATGATCGGATGCCTGGGTGACGCCATCGATCTCGCAATGGCGCAGCCGTGCGCGCAGATCTTCCGAGACGAAGACGAAATCGCAGGTCATCGGCCCTGACGACCATTGCGCGGTATCGTAGACGCCCGCTGTCATCGGCGGCATTGCGCCGGGATGCAGCGTCGTCCATGCATCGACGAATCCCGGCGCGCCGATGAGCGGCTGGAGAAAGCGCCGATACGCATCGGAGCCGAACGGGCTGTTGAAGTCCCCGCAGACGATCGCGCTGATCGGCCGGGCGCTCTGCGCAAACGGCCCGGATGCGTTTTCGGCCGGTGACGGGTGCGCCGCGTGATCGGCTGCTTCGAGATGGATGCGGTGCAGCGCATCGATTTGGGCGAGGCGCTGCTTCGCCGAATAGAATTCAAGGTGCGTGACGATCACGCGCAGTGCGCCGCCCGGCGCGTCGAGCACCGCTTCGAGTGCCACCCGTTGCATCGACGGTCCGCCGCTGTCGGCCGGCCACGGCAAACTGTGGCGAAAGACGGCCAGCACAGGCAGGCGCGTGGCGAGCGCATTGCCGAACTGGCGGCGTGCGGTTGCGCCCGCCGGGGCACCGGGTGTCGGCAGATCGGCGCCGATTGCGTCGAGCACCGCGAATCCGGGCAGCGCTGCGGCAATTTCGGCGAATTGATCGTCAGACGGACCGCCCGGCAGCGTGCCGAAGCCGCGCGTGATCTCCTGCATGCAGAATACGTCGAAGTCGGTAAGACGCCTGGCTTCGTCGATTGTGCGCGTCAGGTCGACGACGCCCCGCGCGTCGCGCCCCCATTGGACATTCCAGCTGATCAATCGCATCGCCGCTCCTTTCGTCACGCCTTTCGCGTTCGTCTACAATCTCGCCTTTCGTCCCTATGTCCGCCAGGAAAGCTCAGGTGTCAGAACTGCCCCGCCGTACCGAAGCGCCCGCCAAGCAGCCGGCGTCGTCGTCCGCGCCCCACCGCGCCCCGATTCTCGAAATCGAATCGCTTGACATGGAGGCGCGCGGCGTCGGGCGTCTCGTCGACGAAGACGGTCAGCCCGGCAAGGTTATTTTCGTCGAAGGCGCGTTGCCCGGCGAGCGCGTCACCTATTCGAGCTTTCGCAAGAAGCCGAGCTACGAGCAAGCCCAGGTCGTCGACGTGCTGCGCGAAAGCGCGCTGCGCACGACGCCGCAATGCCGCTTCTTCGGCACCTGCGGCGGCTGCTCGATGCAGCACCTCGACGTGCGCGCTCAGGTCGCGATCAAACAGCGCGTCCTCGAGGACAACCTGTGGCATCTGGCCAAGCTGCGGCCCGAGACGGTCTTCCGGCCGATCCACGGGCCGTCGTGGGGCTACCGTTACCGCGCCCGCCTGACGGTGCGCCATGTCGCAAAGAAGGGCGGTGTGCTCGTCGGGTTCCACGAGCGCAAGAGCAGCTACGTCGCCGACATGACGAGCTGCGAGGTGCTCCCGCCCCATGTCTCGGCGATGCTCGTGCCGTTGCGTCGGCTCGTCGAGTCGCTATCGATTCGCGATCGTTTGCCGCAGATCGAGCTGGCTGTCGGTTCGAGCGTGACGGCGCTCGTGCTGCGGATCCTCGAGCCGCTCAGTGTCGAAGACGAGGCACGCCTGCGCGTGTTCGCCGACGAACACGGCGTGCAGTTCTGGGTGCAGCCGAAGGGGCCGGATACGGCGGTGCCGTTCTATCCGCTCGATGTGGCCCTCGACTATACGTTGCCGGAGTTCGGCATCCGCATGCCGTTCAAGCCGACGGACTTCACGCAGGTCAACCATGCGATCAACCGCGTGCTCGTTGGGCGTGCCGTGCGCATGCTGGCGCCGCGGCGCGGCGATCGCGTGCTCGACCTGTTCTGCGGCCTCGGCAACTTTACGTTGCCGCTCGCGCGGCTTGCGCGCGAAGTGGTCGGTATCGAGGGCAGCGAGGCGCTGACCGCGCGTGCGCTGGCGAACGCCAAGGAAAACGGCGTCGACGGCCATACGTCGTTCGCGTGCCGCAACCTGTTCGAGATTACGGCAGACGACATGCGGGCGCTCGGCGCGTTCGACAAGTTCCTCGTCGACCCGCCGCGCGAGGGCGCGCTCGCCGTTGCAAAGGCATTGGCCGATATTGCGCAGTCGGGCGACGGACCGCTGCCCGCGCGGATCGTCTACGTCTCGTGCAACCCCGCCACCCTCGCCCGCGACGCAGGGCTGCTCGTGCACGAGGCCGGCTACCGACTCAAGGGGGCAGGTGTCGTCAACATGTTCCCGCATACGTCGCATGTCGAATCGATTGCTTTGTTCGAGCGCGATTGACGATCGATCCGTTGGGCGGATCGTGTGCATCGATCATCGGCAATAAAAAACCGGCCGCAGTGAACTGCCGGCCGGTTTTTTGCTCCGCTCCGATGGAGCGGGGAGTCTGGCAGGGCGGCGCAGCAGGCCGCCGCCGACGGTCAGTCGCGGTTGCCGCCGAAGATGCCGAGCAGGGCGAGCAGGTTGACGAAGACGTTGTAGAGGTCGAGATAGATCGCGAGCGTGGCCGAGATGTAGTTCGTCTCGCCGCCGTTCACGACGCGCTGGACATCGAACAGCATGTACGCCGAGAAGATCGCGATGGCGAGGACCGAGACGGTCAGCATCAGCGCCGGCAGGTGCAGGAACATGTTCGCGACGCTGGCCAGGATCAGCAGAATCACGCCCATGAAGAGCCAGTTGCCGAGCCCGGAAAAGTCGCGCTTGCTCACGGTGGCGATCGTGGCCATGCCTGTGAAGATCACGGCGGTGCCGCCGAAGGCCAGCATGATGAGAGCCGGACCGTTCGAGAAGCCGAGTACGAAGCTCAGAATACGCGACAGCATGAGCCCCATGAAGAACGTGAAGCCGAGCAGCACGACCACGCCGATGCCGCTTTCCTTCGTGCGTTCGATCGCGAACATGAACCCGAACGCGATCGCAAAGAATGCGAGCATGCTCATCATCGGGCTCGACGCGGCGAACAGCGTGAAGTGCGTGGCCACGCCGACCCAGGCGCCGATGATGGTCGGGATCATCGACAGCGCGAGCAGCCAGTAGGTATTACGCAGCACGCGGTTGCGGGCCTGCGTTGCCGCTACCGCGCCGCCGCGGCCGAAATTGTACGGATAGTCGTTCATGCTTTCTCCTTGCGTGACACGCAGTGACTCTTGGTTCGTGCTTTCTGGCCTTGCCAGTCGCGGCACCCTAGGTACCCTATTGCGTAAGATAAGTTCGGTCGCCGCGAGTTTCAACGGCTCATTTTACGCAACCTTACAGTGCAGTAAGGGTTCAATCGCAATCATACACCGGAACATGCTACAATTGCAGATTCGTTGAAATCTGTAACCCTTTAATTTCTTGGAGTTTTTATGGCAATCGAGCGTACCCTGTCGATCATCAAGCCCGACGCAGTGGCGAAGAACGTGATCGGCCAGATCTACAGCCGCTTCGAAAACGCAGGTTTGAAGATCGTTGCCGCCCGTATGGTGCAACTGTCGCGTGCCGACGCTGAGAAATTCTACGCCGTGCACGCCGAGCGTCCGTTCTTCAAGGACCTCGTCGAATTCATGATTTCGGGCCCGGTCATGGTGCAAGCGCTCGAAGGCGAAAACGCCATCCTGAAGAACCGTGAGCTGATGGGCGCCACGGACCCGAAGAAGGCCGACAAGGGCACGATCCGCGCCGACTTCGCCGACAGCATCGATGCGAATGCCGTGCACGGTTCGGACGCAGCGGAAACCGCACGCGTCGAAATCGCTTTCTTCTTCCCCGAAGTCAACGTTTACTCGCGCTGATCGTACGCCGGTCCGGCGGCTTTCCGCCCGGACCGACCGAACGTCTTGCGCGCCGCGGCACGAGACTCGTTGCTGCCGCTTCCCGAAACGGGCGCGGCGGCGCTGAGCGGTGCAACGCACTGAAGAGCAGGTTCTTACATGACGAGCAGTTCAACCGTCAATCTTCTCGATCTCGATGCCGACGGCCTCGTCGCCTATTGCGACAGCCTTGGCGAGAAGCCGTTTCGCGCCAAGCAGTTGCAGCGTTGGATCCACCAGTTCAACGCGACCGATTTCGACGGCATGACCGATCTCGCGAAATCGCTGCGGGCAAAGCTCGCGGGCCGCGCGACCATCACGATGCCGCCCGTCGTCAGCGATCACGTATCGGCTGACGGTACGCGCAAATGGCTCGTCGACGTCGGCAACGGCAATGCGGTCGAGACCGTCTACATCCCCGAGGAAACGCGCGGCACGCTCTGTGTGTCGTCGCAGGCGGGGTGCGCCGTCAACTGCCGGTTCTGTTCGACGGGCAAACAAGGCTTTTCCCGTAATCTGACGACTGCCGAGATCATCGGGCAGCTGCGCATGGCGGAATTCGCGCTGCGCGCCGCACTCGGCCGGCCGCACGCTCCCGACGCACGCGGCGAGCGCGTCATCACGAACGTCGTGATGATGGGGATGGGCGAGCCGCTGCTCAATTACGATGCGCTCGTGCCGGCACTGCGGCTCATGCTCGACGACAACGCCTACGGCTTGTCGCGCCGCCGCGTGACTGTGTCGACCTCGGGCGTCGTGCCGATGATGGATCGCCTCGGCGCCGATCTGCCCGTAGCACTTGCCGTCTCGCTGCACGCGCCGAACGATGCGCTGCGCGACGAGCTCGTGCCGCTCAACAAGAAGTATCCGCTGCGCGAGCTGATGGCGGCCTGCCGCCGTTATCTCGAAGTGGCGCCGCGCGATTTCATTACGTTCGAGTACTGCATGCTCGACGGCGTCAACGACACGGACACGCACGCGCGCGAATTGCTCGCGTTGACGGCGGACGTGCCGTGCAAGTTCAATCTGATTCCCTTCAATCCGTTCCCGGAGTCGGGGCTCGTCCGCTCGAAGGCCGACCGCATCAAGCGGTTCGCGCAGATTCTGATCGACGCGGGCGTCGTCACGACGGTGCGCAAGACGCGCGGGGACGATATCGACGCAGCCTGCGGACAGCTCGCGGGCGCGGTGAAGGATCGCACGCGTCTCGCGCAGCGTTCGGCGCGCGGGAACGCGGTCATCGAGGTGCGGCCTGTGCGCTGATGATGCGCCGGGCTTGAGCTGCGTCGCCGATTGCGGCGGCGTGCAACGGGGAGACGGTGGCGCGCCGTATGCGTCGCCGCACAATTTGTTATAAACGGTCCTGAGGTGCGGGGGCGGCACAGGCCGACCGCGCGGAACGCCCAGGTAGAAGATTCGACACGAGGATCAGGGATGAGTGAGTCGCAGCATCCGCAATCAGAAGGCACGGAGTCGAGCGCAAACCGTTCGGGGAACGGCACGGCAGGCCATTCGGCGAGCTATGCGCCGCTCGATTCGCTCGCCGCGGTGGGGGCGCGTTTGGCGCAACTGCGCGAGGCGAAGGGATGGTCGGTCGACGATGTCTCGGCTCGTCTCAAAGTGTCGCCTAACAAGATGCGCGCGCTCGAATCGGGCGACATCAGTCAACTGCCCGGTGCGACGTTCGCACTCGGCGTCGTGCGCAGCTACGCCAAGATGCTGGGCACCGATCCGGAGCCGTTCGCACAGGCGCTGCGGCGCGAAAAGGGCGAGTCGGAACCGGACTTGTCGATGCCCGCGTCGACGGGCACCGATCTGCCGCGCGGCCGCGTCTCGGTCTCGCTCGGCGGCACGCCCAAGCATCGCTCGTGGTGGTGGGGCGTCGCGGCGGTCGTCGTGGGGCTCGCGGCACTCGTGATGTGGCATTCGGGCGGCGAGTCGAGTGCCTGGTTCGCTCGGCTCAAAGCCAGTGCGAACGGTATGGCGTCGAACCCGAGCGGTGCGTCGTCGGCTGCCGCGCAGGGGCAAGTCGCCTCGGTCGGGATCGAAGGGGCGCCTGCTGCGTCGGGGGCGGCCGCCGCCTCGTCGGCTGACGCGCAGGCGCAGGAAGCGAGCGGCGCCGTCGCTGCGGCCTCCGACACGCCTGGCGAGAGCGCGCAAGCAGCACAGACCGCGCCCGCCGAGCCTGCGGTTGCGAGCCAGCCGGCCGCGACGGCGGCGGCTGCTTCGCAGGCCACGCAGTCGCTGGCTGCACAGGCGAGCGCGGCAAAGGTCGGCGAGGCATCGGCTGCGGCGGTGCCGGGCAGTCAGTCGACGATCGTCGTCAAAGTCACGCAGGACAGTTGGTTCAGCGTGCGCGACAAGAACGGCAAGGAAGTGTTTTCGGGGCTCGTCCATGCGGGCGACGCGAAAGAGGTCTCAGGCGAGCCGCCGTTCAAGGTGACCGCCGGCAACCGCGCGGGCCTTGAGTCGCTGACGCTCGACGGGCAGCCTGTCGACGCCGCGAAGTACGGCGCGAGCAAGGGCAACGTCGCACGTTTTTCGTTGCCCTGACGAAGTGATTTGCGCCGCAGCCATGTGCTGCGGCGTGCCAACCATTCGGGTGCGGCGCCGGACTTCGGGCGACGCACGACGGCCAACCAGCATTCACGGATCTTTCGATGCACTCCGACAGCAGTAGTCAGATTTGTTCCAACGAGCCGATTTTCGGCGGGCATGCGCCGCGTCGCCTGTCGCACGCCGTCGACGTGCGTTGGGGCGGGCAGCTCGTGACGATCGGCGGCGACGCGCCCGTGCGCGTGCAGTCGATGACGAATACGGATACGGCC
>CBJMQH010000250.1:0-7842 GCA_966431825.1 uncultured Trinickia sp. | reverse complement strand
CGCGTTGCCGTGAGACGATAGTTGGCGCGTGGTTGCGCTAGGCAGTTGCACCGCCCCCGTCGCCACCGCGGCGACCGCTCCGCTGCCCACCACGACTGTGCCGATCACAACGGCCGCGGCCGCGTGAGCCTTCAATGCAGCCAGCGCCGCGTTGCGCTCAGCACGATGCTCGCTCGCCGGACGCGCCCAACCGAGGAACAGTTCGCACTGCCCATTGAAAAACGCTTCGAGCGAGGCCGCATCCCACTGCTCGGTCAGCACGGTTTCCTTCTGCGTGGCGATGTCGAAGTAAACGAGTGCCACTTCGAGTTGCGCGAGCGCCCGTGCCCGGCAGAGCAAATGGCCGTACATTCGCACCTGCGCCCAGTGCAACGCGCGATGGTTGCCGGGCATCGCCTCGAGCTCGCCCCGGTAAGTCTTGATTTCTTCGAGCCGGTTCCGGTCGGAATCGAAGCCGTCGGCCCGCCCCCGTACCGTTAGTTCTCCGTACGTTCCCGTCAGCGCAATCTCGGTTTCGTAGCCGGCAGGGCGCCGCGACGCGACGGTGGCATGGCCCGCCATGCCTTCGAGCGCGGTTGGCGCGGGCGTGAAGCGCAAATCGAGGTCGCCGGCCTTCGCGGTGAACTCGCAGAGCGTCCTGACAGCGACGACGTAACTCATATCGAAGCGGGCTCCGCCGCCGTTTCGATGGCAAGCCCATCACCCGCATCACCCGCCCATCGTACGTCGAGCACGCGCACGGGCATACCATGCGCCGAGCAGTATCGAAGCCAGCGAATCTGATTGTCCTGAAGACGGTCGCCGGGTCCCTTGACCTCGACGAATTCGTACCGACGCGTTTGCGGCCAGAACCGGACGAGGTCGGGCAAGCCGGAGCGGTTCGATCGAATGTCGCCAAGCAGCCGCGTAAAGCAGAGCAAGAGGTGCGCGGCGGGCAGGCAGTCGAGTGCGTGGGCGAGGAGCTCGGGTGTGAGCATCGACCAGAAAACGAACGGCGACTGTATGCCGGCTTTACGCTCGAAATGCTCGAGGATCGTGCTGCGATAGGTGCCGTCATTCAATCTGGCGAGGCTGCGCGCAAACAAAGCCTCGCGCCGGCTCCGAAAATCCGGCGCATGCAAGTCGGCCGGGCCGCGCTGGAACGGGTGGAAAAAGGCACCGGGCAGCGGCGCGAAAACGGCGTCCCAACAGAGCAGCCCGAACAGCGAGTTGATGAGGCCGTTTTCGACATAGAAGACGGGCGCGTCGTCCTCGTGCAGATGATCGCGTACGGCATATTCGACTGCGCACGGCACTTGCGGGCGGGCGATCACGATGAGCTCCCGTGCAATCGGTGCGGCCGGCAACGTGTCTTTCTCTTGGGCGACCTTCTTGCCGACGCGGCGGTTCAGGCGCGCGAGCATACGCTCGACACGCTGGCTTTCCTCCTCGCTCTGCGGCGCGGCACGTGCCGCGTCGGCCAGCGACAGTGCCTCATCGAATCGCTCGACGCGTTCGAACACGCGCATGCGTCTGTGGCGTGCGCCGGGCCACGAGCAACGCGCGTAGATGTCGAGCGCCGTATCCCAATCTGCGTGACGTTCCGCGTGTTGACCCAGGCGGAACATCAACTTTGCACGGCGCGTCTCCAGCCAGTCGTTGTCGATCGCAATCCCGGCCGCAGCCTCGAACAGTGGCCGAACCGTCGCGCCGGGCACGAGCGTGTCCAGCGCCCCGCGGCAAGCGTGGAGCGCCCAATAAGCATCGAGGTCGGCACGTCGCTGAAACGCGCGGGCCTCCGGCGGAAACGGCACCGTTTCGTAGCTGTAGACGCCCAAATCGGCCAGCACGAACTCGGACCAGTCCTGATGCAGGTTGCCGAAAAACATCAGCCGCAAACGTTCGACGAGCGCGTCGATCAGCACGCGCATGATGCTGTCCGACGTTTCGGGGTCCCAACCTGCGAGCGGACGAGGCTCCCCGTAGGCGGGGCGCAACGCTTCGAGCCAATCGGCTTTGCGCGCCGATTTCCCGCTTGGATCGGACGCGAAGATCCGAGCGAGTTCAGGGCGCGTCGACAACGCGAACAACGCGTCGAGCGTCAGTTCCGGCTCGCAGTCGATCCAGCCCAGGTCGGCGAGCGGCAAGGCTGCCTCGAGCGGCGCGCCGATCTCCTCATAGACGAGACGGCTCGCGCGAAATGCCGTGCCCTTGCGCATCAGCATGCGCACGAGGAGCGCCCGCGAGCGCTCCGGCACGCGCGGAAACGCATCGAGGAAGTCGCGCTCGTCGGGGGCCAGCAGGTCGTCGTAACGCTCGGCGATCCAGGCAAGCGCACGCTCGAAATTCTGCAGGTAGTACGGGGGTAGGGCGTTGGTCGGCACGGTCAATACCTGTATATCCGTACAGGATGATAGCAAAACCGCCGAGGCAGCCCGAAGACCCCGCTGCACGAGACCGACATGCTAGTTCTGTCAGGTGACGCTTCGAGCCGGTACGTTGAATATCGCATTGCCGCGTGCAAGGCACCGGTCGTCACGGACGCAATTCGATCGTTACAGGACTACGGAGAGATGCAATGAACGGAACGGTGCAAGCGCAGGCTCCACTCGATCAAAAGCTGGTAGACACGACGCCCTACGGGTACGGTCCCGACGATTCGATCAGCGACCTCTCAGAAGTTGCGGCGGTGACTCATCACACGCTTCAGATCAACGGGAAGTCGATCGCCTACACGGCGCGGGCCGGTCACCTTGTGACAACCGATACCTACAGCTCACGCCCCGGCGCGAAGATGTTCTATGTCGCATTCACCGCTGACGGTCCGGCGTCCGCAACGCGTCCGGTTACGTTCTTCTATAACGGGGGCCCGGGCTCGTCGTCGGTGTTCCTGCTGCTCGGCTCATTCGGACCGCGGCGAATCAGGACGAGCATGCCGAACTTCACGCCGCCCGCGCCTTACGCGCTCGAAGATAACCCTGAGAGCTTGCTCGACGAGACGGACCTCGTGTTTATCGACCCCGTCGGCACCGGCTACTCGACAGCGATCGAGCCTCATACCAACAAGGATTTCTGGGGCGTGGACCAGGATGCAGGCTGCATGAAGCAGTTCATCAAGCGTTACCTGACCGTCTTTAATCGTTGGAACTCACCCAAGTATCTGTTCGGCGAATCGTACGGCACGCCCCGCACTTGCGTGTTGGCCTGGATGCTGCACGAGGATGGGGTCGATCTGAACGGCGTCGTTCTGCAATCGTCGATTCTCGACTATTCCCAGGCCGGCAACCCGGTTGGCACGCTGCCCACGTACGCGGCGGACGCCTGGTTTCACGAGAAGGTCTCGGTGCATCCCGCACCGGCTGACCTTCCAAAGTTTATGGATCAGGTGGCGGCGTTCGCAGCTGGTCCGTATGCCAATGCACTTGCGACGTTCCCCCAGGTCGATGAGGGCACGTTGCGACATTTGAGCGAGGTGCTTGGCGTCCCGTCAACCGTTCTCAAGTACTGGCAACTGAATCCCTGTACAGGGAATGGTTCGGTCTTCCTCACGAGCCTGCTGCTCGACGCGGGGCTCTCCGTAGGCGCTTACGACGGCCGCGTCACCGGAGTCGACACGGGCATTGCCGAATACGTCGCGCCGGACTCGGGCGGCAACGATCCCACGATGGCAGCCGTAGGCGGCGTCTATACGGCGATGTGGAACGTATACCTCAACGAGGAACTGCAATACACGTCGATTTCGCCGTTCATGGACCTCAACGATCTGGCTTTCGAGAACTGGGACTTTGGCCACATCGACCCGACGGGTGCCGAGCGCGGCGGCGTGGGGGCCCTCTATACGGCAGGTGACCTGGCCGCTTCGATGTCGATCAATCCGTACTTCAGAGTGTTTTCGGCGAACGGGTACTACGACTCGGTTACTCCGTTCTTCCAAACCATCCTCAATTTCCAGAACATGCCGCTCGGCAACGGGCCCGCCCAGGGGAACCTGACGATCCGCAATTACCCGTCGGGCCACATGATTTATCTGGACAACGAATCACGTACTGCAATGAAGGCCGACCTCTCGGCGTTCTATGGCGGTGCGCAGGCCCATACCGAAACCATCAAGGCCGCAGTTCGTACCGGGCAACCGGCCGTTGCGGCGCTGGGCAGGTATCGCCGGCGCTCGAGCCGTACGCCGTACTGACAGGCGGAATCCGCCGGCGCAAGGGCGCCGGCGGCGACGCGCATCGCTTAAACACGCAGCGCCGGATAGCGGCTCACTGCTTTTCGAGCGTCGTCACGGTCAGCACGCCACCGATCTCTTCGGCGACAAAATCGATCTTGTCGCCCACCTTGACCTGCGAAAGCATGGCCGGGTCCTTCGCCTTGAAGACCATCGTCATCGCGCCCATGCCGAGATTATCGAGCGGGCCGTGCTTGATCGTCAGCTTGCCATTGGCCACATCGATCTTCTTGATTTCACCGTGCGACATCGGTTGCTGTGCTGCGCCCGGCGACGCTTCGGTCATGCCGTGCTGCATGGCGTCGGAGGCGCCGGCCGCAAACGCCGCCGGCGCGATGGCCACGCTGGCCAGCAATCCAATTGCGATCGATCCCATTACGCGTTTCATCTTTCTGTTCTCCTGGTGACAAAGTGTGGTGTGGCGCCCTGAAAGTACAGGCGAAGCGGCGCCGCGAATTCAACTGGTAGGTATTCAGCTCGTGTACTCGAATGCAACCGTTCCCTTCGGATGGCGGTACCAGCCGGGGTCGCGATAGTTGTTCCTGGCGAGTCCTTCGCGCACCTTGACGACCGTAAACATTCCGCCCATTTCGAGCGCACCGAACGGCCCGATCCCGGTCATCATCGGTAGCGTGTTCTCGGGCAGCGGCATTTCCATGGCCCCCATCGAGCCTCCCGTGCTGCCCATCGCCATGTAGTCCGGCACGAGCCGGTTGATCCGCTCAGCCAGATCCTTTTGCTGCACGCCGATCATGTTCGGCACCTGATGCCCCATGGCGTTCATCGTGTGGTGCGACTTATGGCAATGGAATGCCCAATCGCCGGGACGGTCGGCCGTGAACTCGATCGCGCGCATCTGGCCGACGCCAACGTCGACCGTGACCTCGGGCCAGCGCGCACCGGGCGGAACCCAGCCGCCGTCGGTACCGACCACCTCGAAGCTGTAACCGTGCAGATGGATCGGATGGTTCGTCATCGTCAGGTTGCCGAAACGGATCCGGACGCGATCGCCCGCGCGCACAGGCAGCGGGTCGATGCCCGGAAACACGCGTGCGTTCCAGGTCCACATGTTGAAGTCGGTCATTTCGTTGACGCGCGGCGTGTAACTGCCCGGATCGATGTCATACGCCGACATTAGAAACACGAAGTCGCGATCGACGGGCATGAACGCGGTGTCTTTCGGATGCACGATGAACGTGCCCATCATGCCCATCGCCATCTGCGTCATTTCGTCCGCGTGCGGGTGATACATGAACGTGCCCGGGCGTTCGAGCGCGAACTCGTAGACGAACGTCTTGCCGGGCGGAATGTGAGGCTGGGTCAGACCGCCTACACCATCCATCCCGCACGGAAGCGGCATGCCGTGCCAGTGCACCGTCGTGTGTTCGGGCAACCGGTTCGTGACGAAGATGCGGACTTTGTCGCCGGCAACCGCTTCGATCGTCGGTCCGGGTGCTTGTCCGTTGTAGCCCCAGAGATTTGCTTGCATGCCCGCTGCCATTTCACGCACGACGGGCTCCGCCGTCAGATGGAATTCCTTCCAGCCGTTTTTCATGCGCCACGGCAGCGTCCACCCATTCAACGTGACCACGGGGTTGTAGGGGCGCCCGTTCGGCGGTGAGAGCGGCGGCGCCGTACCGGCGCGCGCCATCGTCGGTGCTTCAGGCAGCGCTGCCGCGCCCGCCTTGCTCACGAGCGCCGCGCCCAGCAGCGCAGCCCCGGATCCGCTCAAAAAAGTTCGTCGTGACACCATGTCATTGCCTTTGCGAGAGGGGTTCCGATTCGGCCGGCACGGCTTCGCTCGCCGTGGTGGCCGCAGGCGGGAGCTGACCTCCAAGGGCCTGCTGCAAAGCGGTCTGTGCGAGCCAGTAGTCTTTCAGTGCGTCGATGTAGCCGTTGACGGCCGCAAGCTGATCGCGTGCGTCTGCCAATAGCTCGAACGGGCTCGCGAGCATGCCGTTGTAGCGCAGCAGGACTTCGTCGGAGATCGTCTTGCGCAACGGCACGACTTCGTCGCGGTAATGCTTGGCGACGTCGTAGCTCGTCAGATAGGCGGAGTAGGATGCGCGGACCTCGGAGCGCGCGTCGATCGCGGTTTGCGCGAGGGTGTTGGCCGCTCGCAGATACGTGGCTTTCGCGCGCGCGACGTTGGCACCGCCCCAATCGAACAGCGGAATCTCGACGCGCAACTCGTAGCCGCGCTCGCGCCCCTTGTCCGTTTCGAAGTTGTCGATATAGCCGGCTTCGAGCACATTGACGAATCGCGTCGTCTCCGTGAGGCCGAGCGATGCGGCAACACCTTGCGTGCGCAGTTTCATCGCGCGCACATCGAGCCGGTTCTCGAGCGCGAAACGTTCGACGTCCGGCAGAGCGGGGCGCGCGTTCGGCAAGTCGGGCAGGCGCTCGGGAAGCGTATAGCGCGTATCGTCGCCCCAGAGCCCCAGGGCACGCGTGAGTTTTTCCCGCGCTGCGAAGGCTTGTTGTCGCGCTTTCGCACGTTGCGCCACCGCCTCCGCATAAAAGGCCTGCTCCCGCGCGTAGTCAAGCTTGCTGAAATGCCCGGCATCGCGCATACGCCTGGCGAGTTCCGCCGCGGCGGCCGCCGAGTCCACCACCTGGTCTGCGTAGGCCGCCGCCTGCTGCGCGGCAAGTGCGTCGACATATGCGCGCTGCGTATCGGCCGCGACCTTCAGCATCGCGTTAGCCGTTTCAAGTTTCGTTTCTTCGAAACGGCGACGCTCGATGCCCGTGGCGAGCGGCAGCGTGAGGATTCCGAGCACCCCGACTGAAAACGTGCGCCCGATACCGATGCCGTCGCTCCAGTGCGTGCGGCTGAACGTGAAGCCCGGATTCGGCAGCCGGCCTGCCGCGACGAGGTCGGCCTCCGAGAGGCCCAGTTCGGCGTACGAGGCTTGAAGTCCGCGATTATTGAGCAGTGCGATCTGTACCGCATCGTCCATCGCGAGCGGTTTCGCAAGCAACGCCTGTGTCGCCTGTGCTGCGGCCTGCCGGTCCGCGTCGCCTTGAACGCGGCGCGCCGTCTTTCCGAGTCTCTGGGTGGCGACCTGGGAGACGGTATCGAAGCCGCCGTCCTTCGAAAACGTCGTGCAGCCGGCAAGCGCAGCGGCGGCGACGAGTACGCCGATGCGGCGGATAGAGCGCTGAGTCCGTTTCATCTCGGCGCCTCCTCGTTCGCAATCGGCCGGCTGGCATGCGAATGCTCGTGCTGATGCGCGGGAGCGGATGGTTCGCTTTGGGCATCGCCCGGGAGGGCGCGCGGCGACGCAACGGGCGCGACCAGCCGGTTCAGGCCGCGCCAGCCGGCGGGAGGCCCATCGCGGAAAGCGCGGTAGTCGGAAAACGCGGGCGCGGGGCCAATGGCGGCCACGGAGGCACCGGCGTCGGCCGGATCGGGATAAGAAGCGGCGTACGCGAGCGCAGGCAAAGCTGCCGCGCCGAGCAGCACCGTAGAGAACGGGTGCATGGTTCTTCTCTTGAAGTTTCGTCCGAGTTCAGACGAACAACAGGCAAGGCGCCGTCGTTCGGTACCGACTCATAAAGTCGCAGCACTAGCGCTGCGCGCGAAAGGTTCAGAGGAGTACGAACCGAGGCGGCCTTTCAATGACGCCGGTGAG
>CBJMQH010000249.1:0-7874 GCA_966431825.1 uncultured Trinickia sp. | reverse complement strand
AGCGCGTCGCCGGCC
Source organism: uncultured Trinickia sp. (assembly GCA_966431825.1). GTDB lineage: Bacteria > Pseudomonadota > Gammaproteobacteria > Burkholderiales > Burkholderiaceae > Trinickia. Next base: position 7,859 of record CBJMQH010000249.1, on the reverse strand, counting down.
CGATCGACGCCGGGGCCCTTGCCGTACCACATGGCAAACACGCCGTCGACGGTGCGCTCGGGATCGGCTTCGACGCGCTGCGTGCCGAGCACGGCCGTGCCGCCGAGTTCTTCGTTGATGGCGGGCAGGAACCGCACGTCGTGCGCATCGAGCAGCTTGCGCGCCTTCCACATCTGCTGATCGACCATGCCGAGCGGCGAGCCGCGATAGCCGCTGACGAAGCCCGCCGTATTGAGACCGCGCGTGCGATCGAGCTGGCGTTGGGTCAGCAGGATACGAACGATCGCCTGTGTCCCCGTCAGAAAAATGCGGCCCCGCGTGGCGGTCAGGTTATCGGTCAGCTTGTAATCGGATAAAGCGGGCGTACCGTCGATGGGCAGGCGGGCGGTCATGAGTGTGTCTCCAGGATTGTTGCTTTCTGCGTCGCCGGCGGGGCAGGGCCGCGTGCGGCAGCATCGACGCGCGCACGGACCGGCAATAAGCCACTATTGTTTAGCGCCAATCGAGGTGTTTTTTTGCTATATCGCCCTTGCGCGTCGCGATATTGCGGAGGTTTCTGCGCGCCGAATTACGATTTCGAGAGGAATCTTTCGCAGTAGAATCGCGAGCCCGAAGCCTCGTGCCTCCGGGCCTGCTTCGCCCGGCCTTCAGCATGGGCCGCCAACATCGACCGAGGGTAAGAACAAGTGCAGCACACGCACGCCACAACAACGACTACAACGAGGGCTGGGGCCATCGACTCCGAAACGGCGACCGCCATGTCGCTCCGATACACTTCCCGTGCGCTGTTCGGCCGCCGGCTGTTGATCGGGCTTCTGCAGGCGGGACTATTGTCCGTGATGCTGCTCGCTGCGACGTCGAAGAGCGGCTTCGCCGACCGCGGCATGCTCTTCATTCCGCTGATGCTCATCGTCTGCTACGTGCCGCCCGTCGCGGCGCTCGGGCTCGGCCAACTGGCGCCTCGTCGCCTCGCTTTATGGTGCGCAGCATTCGCGGCCGTACTCGCGGTGATCGGTGCACACGACGGCTGGCGCAATCGTCACGCCGGCATGCCTCCGGGCGTTACCGACACGGCGCCGTTCGATTGGCACATGCCGTCGTTCGCGCTCATGTGGGGCGCCGCTGCGATCGTCTATCTCGGGTATGTGCTCGTTACGGCCCGCGAGCGCTCGGGCAAGCGCGTCGCTCCTTACGAAATCTACTTCGTGTTCAGCTGGTCGCTTGCGCTGCAAGTCGGGCTCGCGTTGCTGTTTTCCGGCGTGCTCCAATTGATCCTTCACGTCGGCGGGTCGCTGTTTTCGATGGTCGGCTTGCCGCTCATGCGCGATCTGATCGACGCGCCGCAGATCGGGCTTCCGATCGTCGCGCTCGCTTTCGTCGTCGGATTGCATATTGCCGATGTCCGGGCCGATTTCATCCGGGCGTTGCAGACGCTCTCGTTGACGTTGATGGGGTGGCTGCTGCCGCCGCTCGTCCTCATCGCCGCGGCGTTCCTTGCGAGCCTGCCCTTCGTCGGCCTGGCACCGCTCTGGGCCACGCATTCGGCCACCTCGTTGCTGCTCGGCACGGCCGCGCTGATCGTCGTGCTCGTGAACGCCGTATTCGCCAGCGGCAACGGCGCGTCGCCGCGCCTCTTGCGTGTCGCCGCTCGCGTGGGCTGTCTGCTTTTGCCGATCATCGTCGCGCTTGCCGGCTACGCGCTCTCGCTGCGCATCGGGCAGTACGGGCTGACGGCATGGCGCGTCATCAGCGTGGCGGCGGTGTGCATCGCCGCCTGCTATTCGCTCGGCTATGGCGCCGCGGGGCTGGCGCGGGACCGTACGCTCGGGCGCATTGCGCCGACGAACATCGCGACGGTCTGGGCGATGCTGGCCGCGATCGTCGCATTGCTCACCCCGGTGGCCGATCCCGCCCGGCTTGCCGTGGCCAGTCAAATGGAGCGGCTCATCGCGGGCCGTATCGCCCCCGACAAATTCGACTTCTATTTTCTCCGAGAGGCACCCGACATCTATAGCCGGCACGCTTGGGCACGGTTGAATGCAGGCAATGCGCTGGGACCGAATGCGGCCGCGATCGCCGCACGCGTGGCCGAAGCGCGACGGCTCGGCGATGGCACGACGCCGCCGCCGCCCGACAAAACCACGCTGGCCCGAAACCTCGTATCGCACACGCCCGGTACGCCGCTGCCGCCTTCGTTCCTTGCAGCAGACTGGACCAAGCGCGCCGAGCAGGAATGGCTGCCGCGGTGCCTGACCTCGGCCGAGGTGCGCTGCGACGCATTCCTTATCGATTTGACCGGAGAAGGTCAACGCGACGTGCTGCTGCTACCGGCCGACGACGATTCTGGCTTTGTGTTCGGCCTAGATGCGCACGGCGTCTGGCAGGACATCGCGCGGTTCGAGCTCGGGCCGGCGTGCACCGGCCTGCGCGACGCGCTCCTGGCGGGCAAGGTGCATACGGTGGCGCCGCCCATGCGCGACCTCGAAGTCAACGGTCAGCGCATCCACGTCATGCCCAATCGGGAGGTTCGGGGTTGCCGATGATTGGAAGCCGCACGGGAGCGGCGCTAGGCGTTGTGCCCTGGGGCGGCGCCGAGCGGCACGACCTTGTCGAACTTCGAATAGTCGACGTGCGTGACGCCCTCTTCGTCGTCGTGCAGCAGATCGACGAAGCGATGATCCCAGCGGATGTCTGTGTGCGACCACACGTGACGCCCTCGCATGGTTTGAGTCGTTGTCTCGTCGGCCCCTTCGATCATCAGCATCAGCGAAGCCTCGCAGGCGGCGAGGCTCTCCGGTGTTTCGCCGAAGAGCGGGCTCGTTTCGTCGATGACATGCATGAGGTTCCAACCGAGCAGGAAGATCGGATGCTGATCGCGCACGAGCGTCAGGTCGAGGATGTGCCAGCGGCGGTAGTCCTCGGGGCTCGTCTCGTAGCGCATGAGCCGCAGCTTCGCACCGGCTTCGACGATCACGTTCTGCCGGGCGTTCGCTGCTCGCAGCATCAGCGTCATGCGGCCGTCGATGGGGCGCACGACCACGTTGCGCGCAAAAATAATGCGTGCGCGCGGGCGCGAGAACCGGACGAAGATAAGGCCGGTCGCCAATGCGATGCTCGACATCCCAATGAAGATTTCGAGCGTTGCAACAGCGTGGGCATAGACGGTTTGCGGATGCATGTCCCCGTAGCCGACCGTCGCCAGCGTTTCGACGCTGAAGAAGAACGCACCGAGGAAGCCGTCGGGTGTCTGGTTCGCAATCGGGTGGTCGCCGCAGACGTAAAGCGCAGCGAAGACGCCGTTCAGTAGAACGAACAAGGCGGCGAGCGAACCGAAGAAGGCCGGCCAGCTCGCCGTCAAGGCGCGGTGGTACAGATCGAGCCCGCTGCGCTCGGGCATGCCGTGCGTGACGACGGTGCCCGACTGCGTGCGCAGCACGCGCGCGCGCGGTGCGCTCGGGCTCGTACGCCACGGTTTGCGTGCGGGCCCGCGGCTGCGAGCCGGTGAGCCCGAGTAGGTCGCCGCATCGGCCCCGACGGGCGCGTGCGGTGCCGCCGCAGCCCCGGCGGGCGGCTCGCTCGGGGGCTCGGCGTGATCGGCAGCAGGTGCGGCGGCGTGGGATCCGGTCGACATCGTTCGCGCTCTTTCGGTGGCTCGTCGGGCGCAGAGCGTAGCATGCAGACCGCGGCGACTGCCCAGGCCGCCTCAGGGAAAGCTTTTCGGTTTCGGTACGCCGGCGCCTTTTTCGATGTCGGCCACGGCTTGCCGGTGCGCCGCGTCGATCGCGTCGGCGTGGCTCGCGTAGCCGTCGTCGCCGCCTATCGTCGTCCAGCGCTGGACCGGCTTGTCCTGGTGCCGGATTTCGTATTCGGCGTCCCAACGCGCGCCTTCGAGTTCGAGCGGCCGCACGTGGATCGAATACACCCCGTAAAGATAAAGTGCTTCCTCCATCTTGACCTCCCGGCGCGGTGCGAGCCGCGCGTCAGAACTCGAGTTCGCCCAGAATCTGATGCGCCAGCGCCTTCGCTTCTTCGAGTGCTTCCTTGGCGGTCGCGCTCGGTACCTTCACTTCGTGGGTCGTCGTTTCCGGATTCGCCGCGTCGTCGAACAGCAGCGACACGAGCCCCTGGAAGCGCCCGTCGTCGAGTTGGCGGACCGAAACGGTCGCCGTGTAAAGGCCTTTCGTGTAGGTGAGCTCGTCACTCATGATGCCGCTCCAGTTGGGACCGGTTGCTTCTCATCGTAGCACTTGTTTTTTGCCGGCGTGCACGCCGCCGTACCGAGGACGGTGCTTACGGCGGCCTGCAGCCGCTGCGCAGCCAAAGTCAGCGCAGCAGGGCGACGACTTCGTCGAGCGTGGGCGAATGGGCGCCGGCATGACGGCATGCAGCCGCGCCGGCCGCCAGGGCGAATGCAAGATGCTCGCGCCAGTTGCGTTGCGGCGCGCGCATGAGGCTGAACAGCAGGCCGGCAATCGACGCGTCGCCCGCACCGACCGTATCGACCACCTCGATACGCGGGGGCATCGCCGTAATCACCTCGCCGGGCACGATCAGCGTCGCCGCACCGGGCCCGCGCGTGACGAGCAGCGCAGCCTTCGGGTTCAACGCGCGCAGCGCCTCGATGGCCGCATCTTCGTCGGTCTGGAACAGGCACCGCAAGTCCTCGTCCGACACTTTGATGAGGTCCGCCAGCGCGGCCATCGTCTCGAGCATCGGCCGGTACCCGTGTGCCATCAGATTGCGGTAGTTCGGGTCGTAGCTGATCTTGACGCCTTTCGCCCGCAGGTCGGCGGCGAGCGTGGCCAGCGTGGCGCCGAGCGGCTGCCGCGCGAGACTGATCCCGCCGAAATGCGCCCATTGGGCCGCCCCGATCCAGCCTTCGGGCAGCAACTCGGGGTCGAAGGCGAGGTCGGCGCTCGCCTCGCCGATGAAAAAGTAGGCGGGTGGGTGTGTCTCGTGGACGATCGCCAGCAACGGCGGCCGCGCGACCCGCTGCAGAAAGCGCATGTCGAGCTTCGCCGCTTCGCTCGCGCGCCACAGCACGTCCGAAAAGCAGTCGGTGCCGAGCGCGCCCGCGCAGGCACTCGACACGCCGAGCCGGGCCATCGCCCGGGCGACGTTCCAGCCGGCGCCGCCGGGGTGGGCCACCCACTGCGATTCGCTGGACCGTACGAGGTCCGTCAGGATATCGCCGGCGCTGATGAATGTCGGAAACGGCGCACGGTCGGGGGCGAGCGGGTCTTCCTCGCCCTCGCCGGTGATCGGTCGGTTGCTCATGATCGCTCCACAGGGGTGTCGCCCGAGCCGGGTTGATCCGATCCGTTTGGGGAGCCATGGCTGACGGCGGTATCGCTCGCGGCCGGCGCCGCATCGTCGTCGAGCGCGTTCAGCACTTCGTAGCAGGCGCCCATCGTGTGGTAATCGGTCTTGCCGGCGGGGCTTTTCTCGTCGCTGTACTTCCGGTTATCGCAGGTGAGGATGCGGTACCAGGCGCCGTACCGATGATCGACGAAATGCGTCCAGCTGTAGCGCCAGATCTCGTCGTACCAATCCCAGAACCGCTCGCTGCCCGTGCGCCGGGCGAGCAGCGCCGCCGCGGCGAACGTCTCGGCCTGCACCCAAAAGTACTTGTCGTGATCGCAGACGGTCCCGTCGGGGCCGAAGCCGTAGCAAAGACCGCCGTGTTCGTCGTCCCACGCGTGGGTCATGGCCGCGTCGAACAGCTCGACCGCACGCGGCAGCAGCCACGGCAGCGGGCGGTGCCGCTCGAGAATCAGCAGGAGCTTCGCCCATTCGGTCTGGTGTCCCGGCTGGAAGCCCCACGGCCGGAAGATGTTCGAGCTGTCCTCTTCGTTGTAGTGCCAGTCGACGGACCAGTCGGCATGGAAATGCTCCCAGACGAGCCCGTGCGAGAGCTTCGCCTGACGCTGCGTGATGTTCGTCGCGATACGCTCCGCACGATCGAGGTAGACGAGATGTCCCGTGGCTTCGTAGGCGGCGAGCAGCGCCTCGGTGGCGTGCATGTTCGCGTTCTGACCGCGGTAGCTCGATACGTGCCAGTCGGGTGTGGCTTCGTCGGCATAGAGGCCCGCCGCGGGGTCCCAGAAACGGTGCTCCATCAGCTCGAACGTCTGTGCGATCTGCGTGCGGGCTTCCTCGATGCCCGCCATCGCGGCATGCGCTTGCGCAAGCAGCACGAACGCAAGCCCGTAGCAGTGCCGCGTGCCGTCGCGCGTCGTGCGCTGGCCGTCGCGCCACTCGATTTCCCAATCGTAGCCGCCGCGCTCGGCGTCCCAATGGCCGTCGTGGACAAACGCGAGCGCGTGGCGGGCGTACTCGAGGTGCACCGGGTCGCCGAAATGGCGGTAGGCCATTGCGTAGTTGAAGACGAACCGGCAGCTGCTCACGAGGTGGCGCGTGGTCTTGTCGTAGAGGCTGCCGTCGTCCTTGAAATAATGGAAAAACCCACCCGACGCGTCGAACGCATTGGGCGCGTAGAACGCGAGTGTGGTTGCAACATGTTCGAGCAGAAACGCCCGATCGCGGAAATTCTCGACGTTCGGCACGACGGTGTTCGTGTGCAGCATGCCCGGCGCTGCCTTACCCGCCCGGCCGGTACCGCTGTGCGCGCTTTTGTTCGAATTGGGTAGCTTCATGATTGTCCGCTGTTTGCAGTCATAAGGCGGCTGCCGGCCGCACTGCCCACCGTGCTTTCGCGCACGGCAAGCCGTACGGGCAGGCGCACTTCCAGCTCGGCCGGTGAATCGTCGAGCAAGAGCTCGACGCCGCGGGCGCCGAGCGCTTCCTTGTCCGCGGCGATCGTCGTGAGCGGCGGCGCCGCGTGTTCGGCTGCGGGGACGTCGTCGAACCCCACGATCGCGATGTCTTCGGGCACGCGCAAGCCGCGTGCGAGACAGACGCGCATGGCAGCGAGGGCCGCCATGTCGTTATAGGCGAAGACGGCGTTTGGCGCCGCGCCGGGTGCGCAGCCGTCGAGCAGCCGTTCCATCGCACGGGTGGCCGCTTCCGCGGGCGGCAGGTGCGGTTCGATCACCGTTTCCAGCGACGGATCGAACAGCAGCCCGGCCTCGAAGAACGCCCGGCGATACCCGAACGCCCGGCGCGCGATGCTGTAGTGGGCTAGCGAGCCGCCGATGAACGCGACGCGGGTACGGCCGAGCGAGAACAGATGCTGCATCGCGAGGGCTGCGCCGGCCTCGTTGTCGAGATTGACCGAGCGCAGATTCGGTGCCCAGAGGTCGATCAGCACGAGCGGGCGGCCCAGCTCGGCAACCGCGGCGAGCGTTTCCGGCTCGACGAACCCGGCTACAGCGATGGCATCGGGCGCATGAAGCCGCAGCTGCTCCGCGACGTCTTCGGTCGGACCGGCCGTCAGCAGCGACGGCACGATGCCATGCGCGCGGCAAACGCCTTCGACTCCGTGCAGGACATGAGAGAAAAAAGGGCTCGCAGCAAAATTATTGTGCTGCCGATGCAGAAGGAATGTGAGTCGACGGATCCGCGGGCGCAGTTGCGCCGCGTCGTATCCGAGACGCTGGGCCGCTTCGAGCACACGCAGGCGCGTGGCCTCGGACAGGCCAGGCTGATTGCGCAAAGCCCGCGACACCGTGCCGATCGACACGGTCGCGGCTCGCGCGACGTCGCGGATGGTAGTCGTCATGAGGGGATCGAAGGCCGATCAAAATGTCGAGCCGATTGTATAGTAAACAAACGAATGAGGGCTAATACATTAGCACTATTGGATTGGATTGCGTTTTGGGTATCAAATTAGGCTGCGTTTAGTGATGTTTACTAAACGAAGCTAAACGCAAGCCAAACCGTCGTGAGATTGCGCGAGT
>CBJMQH010000248.1:0-7889 GCA_966431825.1 uncultured Trinickia sp. | reverse complement strand
ACCTGAGGTGGAGGCGGCAACGGAGAAGCTGATCGTGTAGTCATTGGCATTTAACAAGCCAGTTGTATTGTCGCGGCAACGTACATAGTAGGAGTACGCACCGCCGTCCTGCAGCCCGGTGAAGGTTGTGGAGTGCGCTGTGCCGCCGGTGACCGTGCGGTCGGTCGATGCGCTGGCCCGTGCGCTCGGCCATCTCGCCGACGGACCGCCCGCGCTGTGTGGGCCGGGTACCGAAGGCAACGGAGCCCGGGCCGATGGCGCAATGCCGGGCGCCGCCGCGACAGCCGCGTCCACCGACATGCTGCTCGTCGAGGACAACGATATCAATCGCGACATCATCGCGCACCAGCTGGCCGCACTCGGCGTTCACGCGCATCAGGCCGTCAACGGCTTGGAGGGCTATGCGTGCTGGCAGCGATTGCGTCCCAGGTTGATGCTTCTCGACTGCCATATGCCAGGCATGGATGGCTATACCGTTGCGCGGCGGATCCGCGCGAGCGAAGCGTCGACGCACGGGCGCACGACGATCGTGGCAATCAGCGCGAACGGCACGCGCGACGATATCGAAGCGTGTCGCGATGCCGGAATGGATGACTACCTGGCCAAGCCGATTACGCGCGCAAAGCTCGCGGCGGTGCTGACCAAATGGACGGAACGCGGAAATGGAACGGGATGACTGCGGCACAGGCGCGGCGGCATGCGGCAAGCGAGTGTGCCGGATCGATTTGAGGGAACTGACCGCCGTCTACGACGAGGCGTCGATCGCACGGCTGCTGTCGCAATCGCTCGACCATCTCGATGCACAGTGGGCGTCGTTCGACGCCTGTGCGGCTTCGGGGCAGTGGCGGAGTGCGGCAGAGGTGCTGCACAGCGTGAAGGGCACATTCGCATTCCTATGCCACGACGCGAAAATGCTCGCGCCGATCAGCGCGGCTGAGATGACGCTGCGCATGCGTGTGCCGACCGACGCGGCGCCCTGCCTGAACACCGTGCGCCGCACGCTGGCGCTATATCGGGCGGCCCTTTGCGACGCGATAGCGGCGGGCGCGCGAGACTGACGCGCGACGGGGCGGTCAGTCGGGCCGGCCGCAGTGCTGCTCGAGCTTGGCGCGCAACCGCGACAGGCGCGAACGGATCGTGCCCACGGGCACGCCGATCATGGCGGCCGCTTGGACGTAGTTCATGTTGTCGACGAAGATGAGTTCGAGCATCCGTTGCTGTTCCGTCGACAACGATTGGGCGAACTCGAGAAACAGCACGAAGCGTTGCCTCACGTCGACCGTGCGTTCGGGGAAGCGCGCATCGACGAGCGGCTCGGTGTCATCGCGGATGGGCTCGACGATACAGCCCAGGTCGGAGGCGCGGCTCGTTTCCCGGCGCAACAGATCCAGCGCGATGGCGATGAGCCAGGTCGTAGGTCGCGCGGTGCCGCGATACGACGCGCGATGCTCCCAAGCGCCGAGATACGTGGCTTGCAGGATGTCCTCGGCGTCCTCATGGGAGTCGACGCGATGCAGGACAAAGTGGTAGATCGACTCGCGGTGCTCGCGATACCAGGCGTCGAAGTCGATCGAGCGTGGGGAAGAAGGACAGGCGCCCGGTGCAAACGGTGGAGTGCAATTCATTGTGGGGCGAAAACGCTGCGGTCGTTTCCACCCACGAATCATTGTGCGCGCCCAGTCGCATTGTTCCGGCCGGCTTCGAAAATAGGACTGAATTACGCGTGCGAGGACGAGCGTCGCGCAAGGGGCGCGCACGCCGCCGTCGCAGGGCGGGCGTGGGTCGATGCGGCCGGACCCATGCAGGACAGGACCGAAAGTCGCATGCGATTACCAGAATTTTCTCATTAGGTAGGACGCCCGTCCGAATTTAACATTCGGTTGCGCCTATAGGGCGACTATGATGATTCGTCGACGGACGATTCGGGGAATATTCGAGGAAGATGTGCGCCCGTCGCACTAACGCATCATCGCGCCGCCGCAACCCGGCGATCGCGGACGGGAACATAACGTGAGCAGACTGAGAGTTGTCTTGGCCGACGATCACGGGATCGTTCGGTATGGAATCAGAAACGCGCTCGAGGCAGACGGCATTGCAGAGGTCGTCGCCGAGGCAGCGACTTCCGACGAATTGATGGCCATCGTAACCGGCAATGTGGCGTTCGACGCGATCGTGACCGATTTCATGATGCCGGGGGAGCGCACGCGCGACGGTCTCGCGTTGCTGGAGCAGCTCAACCGTCGGTGCCCCGAGGTACCGATCGTGGTGATCACGGCCATGCGCAATGCGGCGATGTTGAATACGCTGCTCTCGAAGGTTCGGGTGAGCCTTGTGGAGAAGGCCGGCGATGTGTCCGAGCTGCAAAGAGCGCTCATCGCAGCCGTACAAAAGCGGCCCTATATCAGCCCGGGCATCGCGAAGCTGCTTGCCTGCGTGGATATCGTCGGTGACAGGGTCGGCAAAGAGCCTCATTTCACGAAAGCCGAACTCGAGGTCCTGCGTCTGTTCGTGCGCGAGCGGCTGACGCCGAAACAGATTTCGGAACGCACGCATCGTAGCGTGAAGACGTTCAGCCGCCACAAGCGCAAGGTCATGGACAAGATCGGCATCCAGACGACGCAGGAGCTGGTCGAGTACTGCACGCGGGTCGGCTTGTTTGCGGACTAGGCCGCGCGGACCATGGCGGTTATCCGCGAGGGAGAGCGGGGCGCGCGTCGAAGCGTGCGCCTTGCACGCATCGTCCGTTTGCTCGTTTTCGCGTTCGGCGTCGGCGCGGCGTTGTTGCCGACAGGCTGCCGCGAGAAGTCGCGCGGCGATGACGGCGTGCGCATCGGATGGAATCTCGGGCTGCCTTTGACCGAGGATGAGCGTCGTTACATTCGCGAGCTGCCGACCTTGCGTGTCGGCTTCGATGCGCAATGGCCACCGATGGCGTTTGCCGACGGCGCCGGGCGTCTCGACGGCATCTCGGGCGACTACCTGGCGTTCGTGCTCCATACGCTCGGTGTCCGCATGCGCCTCGTGCCGACGCGCACGTGGGCCGAGGCGATTGCCCGCGCGAACCGCGGCGAGTTCGATATCGTCGTGGCCGCTTCGAAATTCGATACGCTCAAGCCCGGCTTCGTACTGACGGTGCCGTATGTCCGTTACCCGCTCGTGATCGTCACGCGCGAGTCGGCGCCGTTCATCAGTGGTCCCGCCGATCTGGCCGGGACCGATGTGGCGCTCGTGGACGAAGGCGACGTCGGGCGCATGCCCTGGCGGTACGCCTCGTCGATTCGGCCGTTCGTCGTGGCGTCGGCGCAGGCCGGTCTCGACGCGGTCGAGGACGGCCGCGCCTTCGCCTACATCGGCAACCTCGCGGTGGTCGACCGTCTCGTTCGCGGGAACCACGCGGGCAATCTGCGCGTCGCTGCGCCCGTGGGCGCGGAGCAGGCGTTGTCGTTTGCGCTCGCGCCCGGCTACGAGCGGCTCGCATCGTTGATCGATCGGACGTTGCAGGCGATTCCGGAAGCGGAGCGCGAGCATATTCAGAACAGCTGGTTGACCACCCGGCTGACATTCGGCGTGCCGAAACGAACCTTGTGGCTCGTTCTCACGCCCGTCGTGTCGCTCACGGTCGTCTTCGTGCTCGTGCTGTCGGTCAATCTGCGGCGTCTGCGCAATGAAGTGCGGCAGCGGCGCTGGACCGAAGCGGCACTGCGGTTCGAGACGCGGTTCAAGACGAACCTGCTCAATACCATCCCGATCCCCGTATTCGTCAAGGATATGGACGGCACTTATCTCGCGGTCAACCCGGCCTACGAGGCGGCAATGGGCGTGAGTGCGGCGCGGGTCGTGGGCAAGCAGATGGCGGCGGTCGGCCACGTGCGGCGCGAGGATCTCGACACGCTCGCCGGCATTACGGCCCGGGTGATCGAGTCGGGAGACCCGGCGCACGGCGAAGTCCGCTATCAAGGACCGGACGGCGCAACGCACGACGCGATCTACTGGGTACGTGCCTGCCGCGATGCGGACGACGCCCCGTCAGCCGTACTCGGCGCATTCGTCGACGTGTCGGATCTGCGACGGATGGAGCGGCGCGAACTCGAACTGAAGCAGCAACTCGTGGCGTTGACGCAAGCGCTGCCCGCCGTGGTTTTCCAGCTCCGCTACCGTGTGGCGCATGCGCCCCGGTTCGAGCTCGTCTTCGTCAACGAGCAAGCCTACACGTGGCTGCAGATGCACCAGGGCGCACGCAGCGATCCGTTCGCGGCGTTTTTGCGCAGCCTGGGCATGCCGGGACGATTCAAGCTTGCGCGTCTATTTCTGCGCTCCGCGCGAACGCTGGATGCCGTGCGTGCCGACTTCGAGCTCGTGCACGGCGCACGCCGCTCGGCATGGATGCATCTGGAAGCGGCGCCGCGGCTGCAGGAAGACAGCGCGGTGGTGTGGAGCGGCAGCCTGAACGACGTCACGCAGGTGAAAGCGAATCAGGCCGCGCTCCTCGATGCCAAGCACGAGGCACAGGCTGCGACACGCGCGCGCGACGCTTTTCTCGCGACGGTCAGCCACGAAATCCGCACGCCGATGAGTGGCGTGGTCGGCATTCTGCAGCTGCTCGATCACGGCAAGCTGTCGCCCGACGACCAGCACCTCGTCAATATGGCGCTCAACGCGGCGCAGATCCTGTTGCGCATCCTCAACGACATTCTCGACTTCGCGCGCAGCGCACACCAGGCCTTGCCGCTCGAGCCAGCGGCGTTCAATGTGGCCGACGCGATCGAGCGCTGCGCGGGCATCATGGCACCCGAATTCGCGAGGAAGCAGTTGCGTTTCGAGGTCGACATCGGGCCCGAACTTCGAGCGCTTCATGTCGGCGACGCGCAGCGGCTCGGCCAGGTCTTGCTGAACCTGCTCGGCAATGCCGCGAAATTCACGGAGCGGGGTGGGGTATCGATCCATGCCGTCGGCATGTCCGACGCAGTGGGGATGACGCGGATCGTCATCCGCGTGGTCGATACGGGCGGGGGCATCCCTTTCGATGATCAGGCGCGGCTCTTTTCGCCGTTCATGCAGGCGAGCGGGAATTCGCCCGCACGCCACGGCGGCACCGGCCTCGGCCTTGCCATTTGCAAGCGCATCGTCGAGTCGATGCGAGGCTCGATCGCGCTCGAAAGCAGCCCGGGGAACGGCACGACTGTGACAGTGAGTGTCGTGCTGCCCGTTGTTGCGCAGGTTGCGCAGGTTGCGCCGGTTGCGCCGACCGACGAGGCGGCTCCCGGCATGCGTGCTCAGGTCTGCACCGATCGGGCAGAGGCCCCAACCGCGACGCGCGAGCCGGCGCTGGGTGCTGTGCGGGTCCTGGTCGTGGAAGACGACGACGTCAACCGCGAGGTGCTGCGACGCCAGCTGTCGCGGCTCGGCGTTGGCCGTTGCGATCTCGCGCGAAACGGCCGGGAAGCGCTCGCGCTCACGGCACGGCAGACATACGACATGATCATCACCGACTTGTCGATGCCTGAAATGAACGGTATCGAACTCGTCGGGCACATCCGTGCGGCCGAACGTGGACAGCCTCAGCGAACGGTGGTGATCGTCTTGACCGCCAACGCCATGGCGCAGCAAACGCGTGCGTGTGTCGAAGCGGGCGCGGACGCGTTGTGCCTGAAGCCGCTTGCACTCGACGCACTTCGACGACTCTTCGCGCAGCACGGGCTTGCATCGGCAGAAGCCGATGGAGACGGACGGAACGTGGCGCCGATGGAGCAGCACAGCGACTTGCTCGCGCAATTGCGCGCGACGTTGTCGGAGGACATGCGCGCGCTCGACGCTCGCCTGCGAGACGACGACTTCGAAGCGGTGCATACCGTCGCACATCGGATGTCGGGTTGTGCGTCGTGGTTTCAGCTGGCTGATATTGCAGAGGCGGCCGCGGCAATCGAGCGTGCGCTCGATGCCGATCTGCCGTTCGACCGGGCGCTCGACGCATTGCGCGAGGCCGTCGCACGAGCGAACGCGTCGGTCGCTAACGGCTGATGCCCGGTATCTGGGGTGAGGTGCGTGTGTGTCGCGCGAATGACTGCCGATCGTCGATGCGAGCCGCGGCGCTGCCTTGAGTTCGCCAGTGCGCTCACCTAGTATCGAGGCGTCGCATACCTTAGCGAGGACGAGATGATCAGGCGTATGTCGGCTGAAGCATTCGGAACCTTCTTGCTGGTATCGCTTTGCACTCCGAAGTACACGCTTGACGTGCGCTGCTCACGGTTGATGTCCGCGCTCGCGCGTGTCTTTTTTACGCTGCCTTCTGCATTTGAGAATGGAACATCGAATCGTCTATTCCGAAAAAGATGAGATGGAATGAGGGGTTGTTAATAATTGGACCTTTTTGTCAATGAATTGTGTGAGGATTTGTTGGCGGTGCCATCTTTGAGAAATATCCGATGTTTTTGTGGCGGAGATCGTTGGAAAATTGTTTTCGGTTCCGATGCGATTGGTCACAGTTTCCTTTTTCGTATCGATAGAGGACCAAATCAGATTCATTTAACAGAAGGGGTGGAATTTATGAGCAAATCGATCAAGGCCGCCGCAGCGGCAGCGGTACTTTCGTTGATCCTACCCGTCGCGGCGTACGCGAGCGACGGCACGGTGACGTTCACAGGGCAACTGACCGCATCCACCTGTACCGTCGATAACCCGAACCAGACGGTCATCTTGCCGCAGGTGTCGACCGCGTCGCTGACCACACCAGGCCAGACGCTGGGTCAGACGTATTTCAATATCGACCTGTCGAACTGCACGGCCGGTGTCAATGTGAGTGCATTCTTCGAAGCAGGGCCGAACGTGAATGCGGGCGGTCGCTTGACTAACACGGGAGGCTCGGCAACCGGTGTGGATGTCGAACTGTTCAACACGGCGGGCACGGCCATCAACATCGGCGTCGCTGGGCAAACGGCACCGGTGGTGCCCGATGCTACCGGTGCTGCCCGACTGCGCTATTCGGCCGCTTACCATCGCATTGCAGGTTCGATTTCCGCAGGCGACGTTGATACCAGCGTCACCTACGCCATCGACTACCAATAAATCGAGCCGCGGCGCCTCAAAGTCAGGGCGGCTGCAAGGCCGCCTGTCGGCGTCGCCGGTCTGGGGAGAAGATATGTCCAGGTCCTCGAGGTTTGCGGCGTTGCTTGCGGGCACACTGGCTGCATCCCTGATGTTTTCCGCTCAAGCGTCGATCGTCGCCAGCAGCACGCGGGTCGTCTACAACGAAAAATCGCGCGAGGCCACGCTACGTTTGAGAAACGATGGCACTCAGCCAGCGCTCGTGAAAGTATGGATCGATGCCGGGGATCCCAACGCGCCGCCGGAAAATGTGCATACCCCGTTCGTGATCGCGCCTGTGCTTTTCCGGGTCGATCCATCGCGAGGCCAGCAACTGCGCTTCATTTATGCGCCGACCGACGCAGAGAAAAGCGCGTTGCCCAATGATCGAGAAACGGTCTTTTGGATCAATATTCTCGATATCCCCCCGGTGGCGCCGACGGATGCCGAATCCGGTCCCGGCGCCGCATCGAATAGGCTGCAAATAGCGATTCGAACGCGGCTCAAGCTGTTTCTGCGTCCCGACGGGCTCAAGGGCGATCCGCGCGAGACGCCGGCCAAAGTGACGTGGCGCTGGGCGAGCGCAGCCGATGGCGCCGGTAAGCCCGTGCTTCGAGCCCACAACGGCACACCGTTTGTGGCGAACTTCAGCCGCCTCACGATCACCGGTTCCGGCGGCACTTCCGTTGCAGTAAAGGACGTCGCGTTGGTGAGGCCCGGGGAAACGGTCGATTTCCAGATTGCCGATACCGCTGCACGGCCGCAGGCGCCCGCAAGGGTCCAGTTCCAGGCGCTCGATGACTACGGTG
>CBJMQH010000247.1:0-7896 GCA_966431825.1 uncultured Trinickia sp. | reverse complement strand
GTGCCGGTGAGACGCTCGGCGCGCTCGCAGCGGCGTTGCGTGCGCTGCCCGGCGCAATCTGCGTGCGTCCGCGCGCCCCGGTCACGCGGCGCCTGTTCGACACGCATCCGTGTGTCGTCGTGGACGAGGCGTCTGATGGGCGCCGGGTCCTTGCCCTCAGCCGTCTCGCGCTCGTTCCTGGCGTATGGGTTTGCGAAACGCAGTTCGAGGCGACGCTGGATGCAAGTGGGACGACAAACGAGCGCGAGTCGTGGCCGGTTGCTGTACGGGCAGTGCTCGACAGAGAAGGTGAGTCGGACCCGGCACGCACGGTGCAGTTTCATCGTGAAACTTGGGAGTGGGTCCCGGCGCCTGGACAACGGATCGAGGTTCTCGTCCTGGACACTTTCGCAGCGGCAGGGGCGTCGCCTGACGCCGTGCCGCAATGCGAATTACATTTGAGCGTGGCTTTTCGGGAGGAGCGCGGCGGCGGCCGCGCGCACGATGTATCCGGCCCGGCTCAGGCCTGCCCGCCGGGCACGAGCGGCAGTCAGGTTGACCCGGTGTCGGCCGACGGCAGCGCGTCGGCGTCGGCACCCGACGACATGCCGACCGCACTCCGAACGCTTTTCGCTGGCGCGAGCGCGGTCGTGCAGGCGCTGCCTGTCTTCCCCGCGTTGGACGATTTGTTCTGCCGTGACGACCGCGCGCGCGAGGCGTCTGAGCCGGTGCGGGCCGCACGCGTCGATCTTGGCCGTGCGCGGACGCCGCACGAAGCGTTGCAGGCGATCGGTGGCCACGTAGCGCATCAATGGTTCGGCAACGAGCCGGGGGTACGTGAGCGTTCTGCACCCGAGTTCGTTCATCAGATGCGCGTGTCGTTGCGTCGATTGAAGACGTTGCTCAAGACCTTTTCGCATTGGGCCGATGCGCACTGGCGCGAGCGTGTCGCGCCCGAGTTGGACTGGCTTGGCGAACTGCTCGGGGCCGTACGCGATCTCGACGTGTTTGCCGGTGCCACCCTACCGGCGCTCGCGAACGCCGACACCGACGCCGGCCGTTGGCAAGCCATCTGCAGGGCGGCAGACGCGCGGCGCGACGAAGCGCGGGCGCGGCTGCAAAGCGCGCTGCGATCGTCGCGTTATGCTGCGCTTTCGCTGTCATGGCTCGAGTGGTTCGCGTTGCAGTCGAGGGCCGACGGGCCCGAGGCTTATCGCGAAACGCCGGTTGGCGATTACGCGGCAAAGCGCGTGAAGAAGCATTACAAGCGCCTCACGGCCAAGCCGCTGCTGACCGAGCTCGATGCGGCAGCGCGCCATCGGCGCCGGATTGCCGCGAAGCGCTTGCGCTATACGCTCGAATACTTCGAATCGCTCGCGTCGACGAAAACGCGTCGTCGGGTGGCCAAGCAGCTCGGCCGAATCCAGTCGGTGCTCGGAGACGGCAGCGACGCCGCAACGGCGTTGCGGTTCCTCGATGCGCTGGAGGCGCCGCCGTATCAGGCCGGTTTCGCTCGGGGATGGTGCGAGGCCATCAATCGCTCGTCGGCACAGGAAGCGCAACGGCTGCTTGCCGAGCTTGAGAAGCCAAAAATCGTGGGCAGACGCGGACGATGACCGCGAAGCCTGGCGCGGCCGAAGCCTATAATGGCCGACTCCGTTTTCCGCGCGTTTGCTCCATGAAGGACTCGTCTCCTACGTTGCCTCCGGCTGCTGCCTTCGAGCATGACGCCGCACACGCGTCGCCGCTCGCGTTGGGCGGCGAACTGTGGCTGAGCGCCGGCGGGCAGACGCTGGGCGGTGCCGCACGCATCGCGCTGCTCGCCGCAATCGGCACGACGGGCTCGATTACCGCAGCCGCCAAGGCGGTCGGCCTCAGCTACAAGGCGGCCTGGGACGCCGTGGACGCGATGAACAATCTTGCCGGCGAGGCGCTCGTGACGCGCTCGACGGGCGGCAAGGGCGGTGGCGGCACCGTCCTGACGGCGCGTGGTACGCGCCTGATCGATACCTACCGCGCTGTCGAACAGGAGCATCGCAAGTTCATCGAACGCGCGACCGCCGCAATCGACGGCTTCGCGGGTGACTGGGCCATGATCGGAAGAATCGGCATGAAGACGAGTGCGCGTAACCAGCTCTACGGTACGGTGAGGTCGATTCAGCGCGGCGCGGTCAACGACGAGGTGACGCTGGCGCTGCCGGGCGGCCAGACGATCGTTGCCGTATTGACGCACGAGAGCACCGAGTCGCTGGGTTTGAGGGAAGGCGCGAGTGCCGTCGCGCTCGTGAAGGCGTCGTGGGTCATGCTCGTCGTCGACGACGGCGCCCTCGGTACGCGGCTGCGGTTGTCCGCCCGCAATCAACTGCGCGGCAAGGTGATGACCGTCGTGCGCGGTGCAGTCAACGCCGAGGTCACGCTCGCGCTCGACAACCTGGCAGCGGCCACCGAAGCGGCGAGCGCCGGCCAGACCGTCGTGACGGCAATCATTACGAACGAAAGTGTCGACGCTCTGGACCTGGCACCCGGCAGCGATGCCGTTGCGGCGTTCAAGGCATCGAGCGTCATCCTCGGTACGACGGACTGACGCTCGAACCGGATGTTGCTTACGTTGCGTCGCGCGGCGCGGCGTACGGCTGGTACGGCTCGCATTGAACGACATGTCCGTCGGCAATCTGCACGACCTGGTCGCCGAACGTGACCACATCGGCCGGATCGTGCGTGATGAGCACCATCGGAATATCGAGCCGCGACTGTAGTTCGGACAATGCGTGTCGCATGTGCGTGCGCATGTCCGAGTCGAGCGCGGCGAACGGCTCGTCGAGCAACAGGATTTGGGGATGGCCGACGAGCGCGCGGGCGAGCGCGACGCGTTGCTTCTGGCCGCCCGAGAGCTGTCCGGGCAGACTGCCGGCAACCGCGTTCAGGCCGAAAGTCTCGATCCAGTAATCGACTTCCTCTGCCGTCTCGCGCGGACGCGGGTTGAGCCACCCGCGGCGCAGCGAGAATCCGATGTTCTGCCGCACGTTCAGGTGCGGAAACAGTGCGTAGTCCTGAAATAGATAGGCTACGCGTCGGGCTCGCGTGGGTACGTCAATGCCGCGTTCGCTGTGAAAAACCGTCTCGCCGGAGAGGACGATCGTTCCATCGTCGGGCGTCAACAACCCCGCGATGGCTTGCATCGTCAATGACTTTCCTGCGCCGGATGCGCCAAACAATACGAGCCGATGGCAGTGCGCAACGAACGAGATGTCGAGCGTGAAGCGCCGCTCGCGCGTGACGAGCGTTTTGCGGATATCGACGACGAGTGCCGTATCGGTGGCCGTCGCGCCCGGGGCGGTGGTCGTCATCGCGAGGTGAGCAGCGAGTGCTGCGGTACGAGACGGCCGGCAATCAGCAGCACGACGACGCAGACCACCGACGTCACGAGGACGAGCAGGTTCGCCGTATTGTCGTCGCCTGCCTGTACCGCGGAATAGACGGCGACGGAGAGCGTCTGCGTCCTTCCCGGCAGATTGCCGGCAATCATGAGCGTGGCGCCGAACTCGCCCAGTGCGCGTGCGAACGCCAGCAGTCCGCCGGCCAGGATGCCCCGCGCCGCCAGCGGCAACGTGACGCGAAAGAACACGCCGGCTTCGCTGATGCCGAGCGTGCGCGCCGCGTGTTCGTACTGCGAATCGACGGCTTCGAATGCCGCGCGCGCGGATTTGAGCACGAGCGGGAAGGCGACGACCATGGCCGCCAGCACGGCGCCTTGCCAGGTGAACACGAGCGAGATCCCATGCGCGGCGAGCCAGCCGCCGACAAGCCCGCGGCGCCCGAGCAGCACGAGCAGGTAATAGCCGAGCACGGTCGGCGGCATGACGAGCGGCAGCGTCAGCAGCGAATCGACGACGTCGCGTGCCGCCGAGCGCCAGCGCGCTAGCGCGAGTCCTGCGGCGGTGCCGAGCGCGAGATCGAGCACGGTGGCCCAGCCGGCCACCTTCAGCGACAGCGCGAGCGGAATCCAGGCGTCCTGCATCATGACCGCGTCGAGCCGGTTTTAGCGAGCGGCGCCATGTTACGGTTTGCTCGCCGGTTTGAAGCCGTATTTCGCCAGCACGGTCTGGCCGGCCGGCGAGAGCAGATAGTCGACGAACGCCTGGGCGTCGGCGGCATGCACACTGCCGCGTACGACGGCGACAGGGTAAGTGATCGGCGTCTGCGTCGGCACGGTCGTCACGATTTTGACGCGCTGCGCCGCGAGCGCGGCGTCGGTGCCGAACACGAAGCCCGCATCGACTTCGCCGCGCGAAACGTAATCGAGGCTCTGGCGCACGTTCGCGGCCAACACCGACTTGGCGGCAACGGCGTCCCACAGTCCTGCCGCCTTGAGCGCACCCTGTGCGTAGCGCCCGGCAGGTACGGAAGCGGGGTCGCCAAGTGCAATCTTTTTCACTTGCGCGCGTGTCGCCAGATCGCGCACGGTCACGAGTGCAAGTGTGCTGTCGGCCGGCACGATCGCAACGAGCGAGTTTGCGGCGAAGTCGCGCCGTGTTGCTGCAACGACTGCCTTCGCGTCTACGGCCTTGTCCATCGCTGTTTCGTCGGCCGACGCGAAGACGTCGGCCGGCGCGCCGTTCACGATCTGCTGCAGCAGGACATCGGACGCACCGAAGTTCAGCACCAGCTTCGTGCCCGGATGTTGCTTCTCGAAGTCGGCGCCCGCGTCTTTGAAGGCGTTCGTGAGGCTCGCCGCCGCCGACACGACAAGTTCGTCGGCGTGGGCGGCTGCCTGTGCGGCAAGACCGCCGAGCGCCGCTGCCGCCAGCAGCGAACGCAGGGTGAAACGTCGGGGGAGGCGGGCAAAAGCGGTCATATCGAGCCGTCGGCGATGGAAAGCATCATCGTAATATACCGGCCGATATAACGCATACGGCAAATGTTGAACATTCGGGCGCGACGATACGCCGCCAGCAGCGGACGATCAGTGGACCCGTGGACGTATTCGGTCAGGCGAGCGAGGATTGAAGCGCGGCGCTGTGGCTCGGGGCATTGCGCGGCCCGGGCAGTGTAGGGACGGCCCGATGGGGGGTGTCGGCGCCGGCTTTCCAGCGCGCGCGAATGAACGGCCGGTCGCGGCCCGACAAATGCAGGGCGATGTGCGTGATCCAGTGCTGCGTCGGGACGCGCACGTCGTGCAAGCCGACGGTGAGCATCAGGAGGCTGACGGCCACCGGGACGGCGGAGAGCCGGCTTGGTGTCGCATCCCACGCCCACCAGATGAACAACACGGCGGCGAGCGCGCCGATCGTGCAACCGGCAACGGCTTCGGACGGCGAATGGGCACTGAGCACCACGCGCGACAGGCCCACGGCCACACCGGCCGCAAGACCGCAGACGACGCCGATGAGACGCAGGCGCGGGCGTGCGGGGAACAGCGTGAGGAAAAACGCGACCGGGTAGACGGCGGTAGACAGCATGGCGTGGCCGCTTACGCCGGTGAAGTCCCACTCGCGCACGCCGAGGCCCCAGCCGAGAAAGGCGATCTTGGTCAGCGTCACGACACCGGCGCCGATACCGACGACGGCGAGCCATCCGGCTGCGAGCCGCCACGTATAGCCGAGCGCGAGCCAGAGCGCGATGGTCAGTGCGAGGGGCAGCGTCAGACCCGCGCCGCCCAGGCGGGTGATGGTGAACCAGAGGTGGATGGGCAGATCGTGCATGACGTGAGAAAGCGACTTGAGCGAAGAATCAGGCCCGCGCGGTGTCACGGCACGCAACTGCGCTCATCGACACGTTACTCGACCAGAACGCGCGCTGCATAGTGGGACGCCGACTAAGCGCGCGGGAACGCACAGTATACCTAGCCGAGCCGGCAGCGACATCAGACGAAAGGTCGCGGGAAGACGGTACTATTGTGCATTGCATCATTGTTCGCTGCACCGTTATCTGGCCTGTCCCTCAATTTTACCGAGCCCGGATCGATGACCAAAAGTCTGACGAAGCTTTGGCTGCGGGGTTTCAAGAGCCTCGTGACGAGTCTGCCTGCCGTTCAGGCGGAATACCTGCGCGGCATGACGAAGAAAAAGCGGCGCACGCGCGCCGATGCCGTTCGGCCGTCCCGCACGGCGCCCGCGCGCGAATCGCGCGTGCGGCCGCGCCCGGCGGCCTGGGCCAAGGGGCATTTGACGCGCTCGTATCACTCGGCGCCGCCGCAGCCCGGGCGGCTCGTCAATCATCTGTCGTATGCGCTTTACGTGCCGCCTTCGAGCGGCGCTGAGCCGATGCCGCTCGTGGTGATGCTGCATGGGTGCAAGCAGACGATCGACGATTTTGCGACCGGCACCCGGATGAACCTGCTTGCCGACGCGAACCGGTTCGCTGTGGTGTATCCCGAGCAGTCGAAGCACGCCCACGCGCACCGATGCTGGCATTGGTATGACGACAGCGAGGCGGCCGGCCGCGGCGAGGCGCGCGCCGTTGCGTCGCTGGTCGACGCGCTCGTGGCCGAACATGGGTTCGACGCCGAGCGCGTGTACGTGGTGGGCCTGTCGGCAGGGGCGGGACTTGCGGCCCTGCTCGCGCTGCACTATCCCGAGCGGTTTGCCGCGATCGGTTTGCATTCCGCGCCGACGATCGGCGAGGCGCACACGAGCATGGGTGCCATGGACGTCATGCGCCGGGGAGCCCGTCACAATCCGGTGGCATTGATCGACGCCGCCGTGGATGTCCGTGCGTATCCGGGCATGCCGGCCATCATCGTTCATGGGCAAGCCGATCATGTTGTTTCTCCCAAGAACGCCGATCAGTTGGCCCTGCAGTTCCTGCGACTGAATGGGTTTCTCGATGAACACGGTGCCTGGCGCGCGGGAAGCGAGCGCAGTGGCGAAGGGGCGGGTGCCACGACGCATGACTACGTGATGGGCGGCAAGCGCGTGGTCAAACTCTGCCAGGTGGCAGAACTCGGGCATGCCTGGGCGGGCGGCGACGATGCGGTACCGTTCCACTCCCAAAAGGGGCCCGATGCGAGCGCGTTGTTCTGGGAATTCTTCCGCTATCAACGCCGGCAGCGGGCACGCCCGCGCGCGGCCAGTTCGGCGTAGCGGGGAGCGGGCGCCTTGACGCAGGGTCGAGGTGACGTGTTAACGCCACACTCGATCGCGGCGCTGGCTAACCCCTAGGGTTTTCCCTATAATTCGGGTTGTCACTTAGGTGTTATCACCTAGCTACTACCCGAGGTTGATCATGTTCCTGCTGAGCCGCTTGTTCCTGTTCCTGACGAAGACCGCCGATGAGCGCACGACGGAGCGCAACGACGCCTATCTCGCAGAGGCGACCGATCTGTACGATCTCGAATTCCGTATGCGCAAGCTCGACCGCGACGCGGCCGTTGCCCACCCTGCCTGGATGCGCCAGTACTGATCGCATGAGAATAGACCGATCCGCAGGGGGCGGTCTATCGCATTGACGGCGCGCCATGCTTAGGGCGTAGCGGTCGTGTCCATATTGGTGTCGTTCTGCGCAGGCGTGCCGAAGCAGCCGCGGTACGTTGCGTAGAACGAGCAGTACAGCATTGCGGTCAGTGCGACAAACGCCGGAAAGAGCACGGCGAATGCGTAATCGCGCGCACCGAGCATTTCGGTCGCAAGCGCGACGACGAACAGCGTCGCGGGGATGGCAGTCAACCAGAGCAGCGCGTAGACGATGAACGCGCCGCGGTTGCGCCAGCAACTGACGAAGCTGAAAAAAATCGCTTTGACGGGCGGCACGTCGTGCCAGGCCGTCAGCACGGGCGCGAACCAGAACAGCATCGCGACCGGAATGTGCACCGCGAGCGCGATCAGCGCCGCGACTTGTGCAGGCCCGCTCGTCAACGCTTCCGGCGAGCTGTCGGCCGTACCGAGCATCAGCTTGAAAAGCCCGCCTCCGTCGGCTAAT
>CBJMQH010000246.1:0-7952 GCA_966431825.1 uncultured Trinickia sp. | reverse complement strand
ATCGAGCGCATCGTCGGTCGACTTGGCGACGCGGTCGATGCGGCGCTGGCGGCCCGCGGCGCGGCGGCGCCGGCTGAGGGCCTGAGGGCTTGAGGGCCTGCGGGGCTGGGCAAGACGGACAGACCAATCTTTCATCACGAAAGGCAAGGCGATGACGAACGAAACAGCAGGGGAGCGCCGGTTTCGCTTGAGCGAATTCGACAGGTCTGCGGCCAGTGCGGAACAGCTTGCGGTGCTTGACGAGATCCTTTCCGGGCCGCGCGGGAGCTTGGAGGGGCCGTTCCTCGCATGGATCCGCAGCCCGGAGCTCGCCACCCACGCACAACGACTCGGTGCGTTTTGCCGCTACCGCACCGGCTTACCGACGCGGCTGTCGGAACTTGCCATCCTCGTGACGGCCGCTCATTGGCGCGCGCAGGCGGAGTGGCAGATCCATCATCCGATCGCACTCGACGCGGGGCTGCCCGGCGATGTGGCGCAGGCGCTGCTGGCCGGCCGCCGTCCGGCCTTCGACGATCCGGACGACGAACTGATCTATGCATTTGCTACCGAGCTCTACGAAACGCGGCGCGTCGGCACGGCGACTTACGCGCGTGCGATTGCGCGGTTCGGCGATGAAACGGTAACCAATCTGGTAGCCTTGCTCGGCTATTACGCATTGGTGGCCATGACGCTTAACGTGTTCGAGATGCGGGTGGAAGGGCCCGGCCCATTGCCGTTTCAGGAGGCTTGAGCACACCCCTTGGGTGCCGCCTGCTGGCTCCGGTTTGCCGTTGCGCGTCGTGCATCGGGTTGCTCCTATATCGGAGGTGCACTGTATGACTACGCAAGAGGAAAAGGCGCGGCAATTCGCTGCGTACCATCGCGATCCCGGCATCTTCGTCATTCCCAATCCTTGGGACGTCGGCAGTGCACGTCTGCTGGCGCTCGAAGGTTTCAAGGCACTGGCTACGACGAGCGCGGGGTGCGCATTCGCGTTGGGTGTGCCTGACACGAAGGTCGGGCGCGACGCGGTGCTCGCGCATGTGCGTCAAATCGTCGACGCGACCCCTTTGCCCGTAAACGCCGATCTCGAGAACGGCTTCGGCGACGCGCCCGAGCGCGTGGCCGAGACGATTCGCCTCGCCGCGCTGACCGGGGTTGCGGGCGGCTCGATCGAAGATGCCTGCGATGGGCGCGTTTATGATCGGGCGCTCGCCGTCGAACGGGTCCAAGCGGCCGTCGAAGCGGTCAGGGCGCTCGGGCTTCCGTTCGTATTTACTGCCCGCTGCGAGAACTACCTCTGCGGGAATCCGGATCTCGACGATACGATCGAGCGGCTCATCGCCTACCGTGACGCGGGTGCGGACGTGCTCTACGCGCCCGGCATCAAAAGCCGGGAGGATATCGCGGCAGTCGTGGCCGCGGTGCAGCGGCCGATCAACGTGTTGGCGGGCCTGGCCGGCTTCGCGCTGTCGGTCGACGCGCTGGCGTCGCTTGGCGTGAAGCGCGTGAGTGTGGGCGGGTCGCTCGCGCGTGCCGCGTATGGCGGGTTCCTGCGCGCGGTACAGGAGATCGCGCATCAAGGCATGTTCGCCTATGCCGATAGCGCCGTTCCCCACGCGCAGCTCGACGCGTTGTTCGCACGTGCCGCCGGCGGCGCACACTGAGCTAGGCTTCGAGCGCAAGCAACGCGAATGTCGCGAGCCAGTGCTCGCCCATGTAGTCGCCGGCCACGTGGGCGAGCGCGTCGGCCAGATGCCGTTCGGCCGCGTCCATCAGATGCGCGCGGCGCGGATCGTCCTCTCCGAGCGCACCCGCAAGCGCGCGCTGACACCATGCCCGGCTCAGATTCAAGCCGTCGAGATGGGCGATCTTGCCGTCGCTGCGGTCTGCGACGATCGCCGGCGTGAAAAGCGTGGTCGGCTGACGTTCGGCCAGTCGGGGCAGAAAACGGTCGAACCAAGGATCGAACTCGGACGCCGGCAGCACGCGCCGCATCAGCTCCGCTTCCATCAGCGCCGGGGAAAGGAATTCATCGCCGCCGGGCTCCCAGGCCTGGCAATCCGCGTCGGCCAAATACCAGCGTCGTGCCGTCGCGGTAATGAGATCGGCCAGGGCGGCGTGACCCGTGGTGTGCGCGAATTCGAGTGCGAGTGAGAGGGCGAATGCCGTATTGAAATGGGTGCCAACCCGCACCGGATAGGTCGCTTTCGGCAGGAATGCCATGAAGCGCTCAACGAATGCGCGCGTGAGCGGCCCAAGCGTATCGGCCCACCGATGCGCATCCGCCGAGCGTGCGCCCATCGTGTGGAGCTGCCCCGCCAGCGCGAGCAGCCATGCCCATCCGTACGGCCGTTCGAACCCGCGATGGTGAGCGGCGCTCAGGTAGGCGAGTTCGCCCGCCACGTTGGTGTCGGTGAAATGGGCATCGACAACGGCTGCGATTTCGGCGTGCTGAGGCAAGTCGGGATAGCGGTCGCTCAGGCGCAACACGAGCCAGTATCCGTGTACGCAGGAGTGCCAATCATAGCTGCCGTAGAAGATCGGATGCAGGCTGCGCGGCGAGCGGACGTCTTCAGGCCCTGCGAGCGCGTGGGTGAGATGATTCGGATACTCGCGCGTCAGATGGGAGAGGGCGAGCGTTGCGAACTTCTCGGCGATCGGCTCGGTCAGTTGCACCGTGAGTCGTGTCTTCATCCTGGCCCCTTAGTTTCAAGTCAGTCGCTGCTCCCGTTGGAGTGAGCATGGTAGCGTCGCATCGCATCCTCGACATCGTTCTTCAGCGCAGCGAGCGCCGCCACGTCCGGTGCCGGGGGGCGCAAGCCTGCCCAGAGCATATCGATGAGTTGCTCGGCTGTGGCTTCGAGTTCGGTGCTACGGTGCGCCAGGGTGGCCTCCCAGAGCACGTGTTCCATCGGTCCGAACACCATGGCGCGCATGAGGCGCAACGGCACATCGGCACGGATTTGCCCGATTTGCTGCCCGTGCGCGAGCACGCGCATGAGCGGTGCCGTGTATCGGCGTTGCAGCGCGGTCAGTTCGCCGCCGAATTCATGGTGTTTCGCCCGACCTTCAGAGAGCACGAGCGCGCACAACCCCGTGCCGTGCACGAGCATGAGCCGCAGGTGGGTGCGAACGATGAACGCGAACTGGTCGTGCACGCTGCCCTCGCGCGGCAGCCCCGTCTCGATCGCAGCAATGATTTCGTCGTACCAATCGGCAATCACGCGCGCACACAGTTCACGCTTGCCGCGGAAGTAGCTGAATACGGTCGCCTCGGAAATACCGACGCGCTGCGCGATCTCGGCCGTCGTCGCGCGCTCGTATCCCTTTTCCGAAAAGACGTCGCGGCCGGCGCGAAGAATGTCCTTCACGCGCTGCAGCGACTTGGGGCCGGCCGGTTGCCGGCGCGCCACGCTCGCTTCTTCCATCGTATGAGTCATATTCAGATAGGCCGCCAGCGTGGCGACCGATGCGTCGGATATTACCAGCGCAAGGCCCGATTAGCGCTGCATCGGCTAAAAATTGAGTGTGACTCAAAAAAGTGTTGACGCATACGTCAATGTGGCGTGAAATGCGCGTTGAACGAGCGCGCATGCGCTCGAGTGCCGCGGCAAGCGCGCCCGGCGCCTGGACGATTTCGAGGAGACATGACCATGAGCAACGTGCCCGGCCTGCAGTTCGGACTCGGAGAAGACATCGATATGCTGCGCGACAGCATCGCGAACTTCGCGGCGAAGGAAATCGCGCCGCGGGCCGGCGAGATCGATCGTGACGATCAGTTCCCGATGGACCTCTGGCGCAAGTTCGGCGATCTCGGCGTGCTCGGCATGACGGTATCCGAGGAATACGGTGGCGCGAACATGGGCTATACGGCGCACATGGTGGCGATGGAGGAGATCTCGCGCGCGTCGGCCTCGGTCGGCTTGTCCTACGGCGCGCATTCGAACCTTTGTGTGAACCAGATCCACCGTAACGGCACCGAAGCGCAGAAGCAGAAGTACTTGCCGAAGCTCGTCTCCGGAGAACATGTGGGTGCGCTCGCCATGAGCGAACCGAACGCGGGTTCCGATGTCGTCAGCATGCGCCTGCGCGCAGAAAAGCGCGGCGACCGCTACGTGCTGAACGGCACGAAGATGTGGATTACGAACGGTCCGGACTGCGACACGCTTGTCGTCTACGCGAAGACCGACCCCGAGGCGGGCGCACGCGGCATCACGGCCTTTATCGTCGAGAAGGGCATGAAGGGCTTTTCGGTGGCGCAAAAGCTCGACAAGCTCGGCATGCGCGGTTCGCACACGGGCGAACTCGTGTTCGTCGACGTGGAAGTGCCTGAAGAAAATATCCTCGGCCGGCTGAACGGCGGCGTCAATGTACTGATGAGCGGTCTCGATTACGAGCGCGCCGTGTTGGCCGGCGGCCCGACCGGCATCATGCTCGCCTGTATGGACGCCGTCGTGCCGTACATCCACGATCGGAAGCAATTCGGTCAGTCGATCGGCGAGTTCCAGCTGATCCAGGGCAAGGTTGCCGACATGTACACCACGCTGCAGGCCTGCCGCGCGTACCTTTATGCGGTGGGTCGTCAGCTCGATACGCTGGGCCGCGAGCACGTGCGGCAGGTGCGCAAGGATTGCGCGGGCGTGATCCTCTATACGGCCGAGAAGGCTACCTGGATGGCCGGCGAGGCGATCCAGGTTTTGGGCGGCAACGGCTACATCAACGAATTTCCGGTCGGGCGGCTCTGGCGCGATGCCAAGCTCTACGAGATCGGCGCCGGCACGAGTGAAATCCGCCGCATGCTGATCGGTCGAGAACTGTTTGCCGAAACGGCCTGACGCGCCGGCTGCCTCGCCGATGCGTTCGCCCCGGCGTTTGCTCGCGCAATAGCCACCGCGTTAGCCACAGCATTTGCCAAGTTTGTCTGCGGCTTCGGGTTTCGTCGCCCGAACGCCGCGCGACGGAGCCTCCATTCATGCCGATCATCGAAAGCAAGCTCAACCCCCGCTCGGACGAATTCCGGGCCAACGCCGCGGCGCTCGAAGCGCTTGTCGCGGACCTGCGTGCAAAGATCGCGCACGTCGCGCAGGGCGGTGGACAGGCCGCGCGCGACAAGCATGTTTCGCGTGGCAAGTTGTTGCCGCGCGATCGCATCGCACAACTGCTCGACCCGGGCACGCCGTTCCTCGAATTCTCTCAACTGGCGGCGTTCGGGATGTATCACGACGCCGCGCCCGGTGCGGGCGTGATCACCGGTATCGGCCGCATTGCCGGCCAGGAGTGCGTGATCGTCTGCAACGATGCGACGGTCAAAGGCGGCACGTACTACCCGATGACGGTCAAGAAGCACGTGCGCGCGCAGGAGATCGCAGCCGAGAACCGGCTGCCGTGCGTTTATCTCGTCGACTCGGGCGGAGCCAACCTGCCGAACCAGGACGAAGTGTTCCCCGACCGCGATCACTTCGGCCGCATCTTCTACAACCAGGCGAACCTCTCGGCGGCCGGCGTTGCGCAGATCGCCGTGGTCATGGGCTCGTGCACGGCCGGCGGCGCCTATGTGCCCGCGATGAGCGACGAGTCGATCATCGTGAAGAACCAGGGCACGATTTTTCTCGGCGGTCCGCCGCTCGTGAAGGCAGCAACGGGCGAGGAAGTGAGCGCAGAAGATCTGGGTGGCGGCGACGTGCATACGCGGCTGTCCGGCGTGGTCGATCATCTTGCCCAGAACGATGCCCATGCACTTGCGCTCGCGCGCGGTATCGTCGGCAAGCTCAACCGCGTGAAGCAGGCGCCATTGGCGCTGCGCGAACCGCTGCCGCCGCGCTACGACGCGCAAAGCGTGTACGGCGTCATTCCCGTCGATACGCGCAAGCCCTTCGACGTGCGTGAAGTCATTGCGCGCATCGTCGACGATTCGGCATTCGACGAATTCAAGGCACGCTACGGCACGACGCTCGTGACGGGTTTTGCGCATATCTGGGGGCACCCTGTCGGCATCGTCGCGAACAACGGCATTCTGTTTTCCGAGTCGGCGCTCAAGGGTGCGCATTTCATCGAGCTTTGCTGCCAGCGCAAGATCCCGCTCGTGTTTCTGCAGAACATCACGGGTTTCATGGTCGGCCGGAAATACGAAAACGAGGGGATCGCACGCAACGGTGCGAAGATGGTCACGGCCGTTGCGACGGCCAAGGTGCCGAAGTTCACGGTCATCATCGGCGGCTCGTTTGGCGCGGGCAACTACGGCATGTGCGGCCGTGCCTATTCGCCACGCTTTCTCTGGATGTGGCCGAACGCGCGAATCTCGGTCATGGGCGGCGAGCAGGCTGCATCCGTCCTTGCAACCGTCAAGCGCGACGGTATCGAGGCGAAGGGCGGCATGTGGAGTGCGCAAGAGGAAGACGCGTTCAAACAGCCGATTCGTGAGCAGTACGAACATCAGGGGCATCCGTACTATGCGAGCGCGCGCCTTTGGGACGATGGCGTGATCGATCCGGCGCAAACGCGAGACGTGCTCGGGCTCGGCCTGTCGGCTGCCATGAACGCACCCATCGAAGACACGCGCTTCGGCGTGTTCCGCATGTAAGGCAAGGCCGCCGGGAAGGAGACACAGCATGCAATACGAAATGATCAAGGTCGCATGCGCGGATCGCGTGGCGACCGTGACGCTCGATCGGCCCGACGTTCGCAATGCGTTCAACGAAACGATGATCGCGGAGATGACGGACGCGTTCACGCAGCTCGATACGCGCGACGATGTCCGCGCGGTCGTGCTCGCCGCGAACGGCGCTGCGTTCTGCGCCGGCGCGGATCTGAACTGGATGAAGAAGATGGCCGGGTTCTCCGAGGCGGAGAATCGCGCCGACGCCGGGCGCCTTGCCGCGATGCTCGCGGCCGTCTATCGGGTGTCGAAACCGGTCATCGCACGGGTGTCGGGCGACGCTTATGCCGGCGGCGTCGGGCTCGTAGCGGCCAGCGATATCGTCGTGGCCGTGGACGGTGCGCGGTTTTGCCTGTCGGAGGCCCGGCTCGGGTTGATTGCGGCGACGATTGCCCCCTATGTCGTGCGCGCGCTTGGCGAGCGTGCTTCGCGTCGGTACTTCACGACGGCCGAGCAATTCGACTGCGCGACCGCGTTGCGGCTCGGGCTCGTGCACGAGGCGGTGCCGGCCGACACGCTCGACGAGACGGTCAACCGGATCGCGACCACGCTTTGCGCGAACGGCCCCACCGCAGTGCGCGAATCGAAGCGGCTCGTGCTCGACGTGGCGGGGCGCCCGATCGATGCAGCGCTGATCGACGATACGGCGGAGCGCATCGCCCGCGCGCGCGCCGGTGCGGAAGGGCGCGAGGGCGTAGCATCGTTCCTTGAAAAGCGCGCACCGGCGTGGCGCGACTAATGCTGCAGACCACGCTCACTAAGTGGGTGTCGAGCGGCGCTCGCCGTTGACCTCGACTCCGAACCCGACACGACTGCTACGGCACAGCGGCGCTGACCACGGATGCCGCAGACAAACCGGCCTACTGCGAGACTTTTCATGTTCAACAAGATTCTGATCGCGAACCGCGGCGAAATCGCTTGCCGCGTTGCTGCAACCTGCAAGCGGCTCGGCATCGCGAGCGTTGCCGTCTACTCCGATGCCGATGCGAAGGCGAAGCACGTCGCGGCCTGCGACGAAGCGGTGCATATCGGCGGGGCGGCAGCCGGGGAGAGCTATCTGCGCATCGAGCGGATCATCGCGGCGGCGCTCGCCACAGGCGCACAGGCCGTGCACCCTGGCTATGGCTTCCTGTCGGAAAACGAGGACTTTGCCCAGGCCTGCGAGGCAGCCGGCCTCGTTTTCATCGGACCGCCCGTGGGCGCGATCGCGGCGATGGGGTCGAAGGCTGCGGCCAAGGCGCTCATGCACGCGGCGGCCGTGCCGCTCGTGCCCGGTTATCACGGCGACGAGCAGGATGCCGAACTGTTGCAG
>CBJMQH010000245.1:0-7973 GCA_966431825.1 uncultured Trinickia sp. | reverse complement strand
CGCCACCGTGTCGGCAATGGCGGCGCAGCACCGGATCGGGGAAGCGGCCGCCGCCGTACCGATTCTCGCAGCGTTCACCAGCAATGCCTGCTCGAAAGCGATCGCAGCGTTCATGTGCGGTCGCGGAAACTTCAGATGGGTACTGATCGGCTCGCTAAGCGTAGCCGTAGCCGCCGCATGGGCGGCATACGGCTTCGCGAGGGGGGGCGGGACGGGTTTTGCGGCAGGCTAGCTGCGGCCGTCGTCGAGATCAGGCAGGTCTTCTTCGAGGATTTCAAACACGCGCGCAGCGCGACCGTGCAATTCGTGCTCGATCCTGCGCTGCAATCGCTGATCGTTGTTGAACCACGTGTAGGCGTCGAGCACTTCGGCTCCCGTCGCACCGACGCCGACGATCTTCGCAATGGTGTCGTCATCGACGGTACCGACGATCGCGCGAATCTCGCTCGCGGTCGCAGCGCTCAGTTGCGGATTCGATGCTTGCATGACAAGTCCTCCGAAGCAGATCGATCACCCAGCGTGCCGAGCGGCTGCCGCATACCGATCCACCATCGAAAGCATCGCGCGCCCGTGCGCGCAACCGCTTGACCTCGGTCAACCGAGGCCCAGCCAAGTTCAGCGTGCGAGCCGATAAAAGAAGAGGACCGTGCTGCCGGCGAACATGCCGAACAACGAGAGGCCCATTGCCATTGCGAGATCCATGCATCCTCCTGCCAGACGTCCTATGCGGGGCGTCTCAGGGACGCGCAATTCAATTATCGGGAACCCAGACAGCAAGATGTAAGTCGCAATTTCCCGAGCAAGGGTTTGCCCCAGGGCCATCAATCCGGCACCGCGGCCTCTACTTGCATCGAATCCGCTCCCGCGCCGGCGAAACGAGCGCCTGCCACAAACACAGGGCACAATCGTCGTTTCGAAGTGCGCGACAAAAATCATCCAACCGCAACTCACCCTTCCGACTTTCGGCGACCATGACCACGTTTCAGCAGCAAGACATCCTCGAGATCCGCCACGGCGAAGCGCTGTTGCGCATCGCCCCCCAACACGGCGGACGGCTCCTGTCCTGGCATATCGGCAGCGACGCCATCATCCATTGGCCCGATACCGCCAACTGGTCGACGCCTGCGCGCGTGCGCGGCGGCAATCCGCTTCTGTTCCCGTTCCTCGGCCGCCACCGCGTGGACGGGCAGCTCGGGCAGTGGAGGGACGGCTCAGGCGTCGTACGCGCACTGCCGATGCACGGCTTCGCCCGTGATTTGCCGTTCGAAAGCACGATCGACACCGACGGCCAAGGCGTGCGCATGGCGCTCGTCGACACGCCGCAGACGCGCGAGGCCTACCCGTTCGCCTTCCGCTTCGAAGCCGCGTATCGGCTGATCGATACCCACACGCTCGAAGCGGAACTGAGCGTGACAAACACCGGCGATACTGCGCTGCCCCACTATGCCGGCCACCACTTCTATTTCGCCTTGCCGCACGGCATGCGCGCGCAGACGACGCTCGATCTGCCGCCGACCGAGCAGCGCCACCAGTTTCCGGAGGGGTCGATCAGCGAGCCGTCGCCCGGCGCGCCGCGCTATTCGCTCGACGACGCGCGCATTATCGACCGCTTCCACTGCCTGCTCGACGTGCCGACCGAGCCGGTCCGCCTCGACTGCGCGCCGCTCGGCCGGCGTATCGAAATCGATCTGAATCGTCCGGGCTCAGTGCCCTGGTACGCGGTGACGACCTGGACCGAAGCCGACACGTCCGACTTTTACTGCGTCGAGCCGTGGCTCGGTCTGCCCGATGCGATCCACAACGGTATGGGCCTGCGCTGGGTCGCGCCGGGCAGCACCGAATCAGCCACGCTGCGCATTCACGTGGGCCGCCTGGACGACTAAAGCCTCAACGCAAACTTCGAGCTTTGCACCAGCGAACCCATCGCGCCAGTTACAATCGGCCGTTTTATCAGTCGTAACCGCCGTGCGCGAAGCACGGCGGCGCGTCATGGTGCTTTAGCGAGGTTCAATGTTGAGAACAACAATGCGGCGGCCCGCGTGCGTGCTGCTGATGGCGGCACTGACCGCCTGCGGGGCGGCGCCGGTGGCGCCGGGCTACTACCGGGTCGAGCGCGGCGATACGCTCTCGCATATCGCACGCAGCCATCGGCAATCGGTCGCGAACATCACGCGCTGGAACAGTATTTCAAATCCGGACGCCATCGAAGTCGGTCAAGTGCTGCGCGTCGAACCGCCGGGCAATACGGCCAGCGCGCCGGGCTCGACGGGCAGCCGGTCACGGCCGCAGACGCAAGCGGGCGGAACGGCCGACGCATCGCGCTCGCCGGCCGCGGGAACAGACACGCCCGCCCCTGCCGCAGGCAGCATCGCCCTGATATGGCCTGCCGCGGGCAAGGTTGCACGCGGATTCGACGGCGTCAATTCCAAGGGAATCGACATCGTCAATGCGGCGGGCACACCGGTACTCGCGGCGGCGCCCGGTACGGTGGTCTATGCCGGCAATGGTTTGCGCGGGTACGGGAATCTCGTGATTCTCAAACACAATGCCGACTTCCTGACCGCATACGCACATAATCGGACACTGCTCGTCAAAGAAGGCCAGCGTGTCGATCAAGGGCAGACGATTGCGGAAATGGGCGATACCGACAACGACCACGTCGCGCTGCACTTCGAAGTTCGCTACGGAGGTAAATCGGTCGACCCGTCGCGCTATCTGCCTGCGCGTTGAAACACGACCGACCGCACGTATGACGCCCCAAAAAAATGGCCCGGCGGGCGCCGGGCCAACGGGGGTTCGGCGCATTGAGGCAAAGGACCGGTTCGCCATGCGCCGATTAACAATCTACTCAGTTTGCAATGCCATAACAATACATTTCGCCCCACAGAGTGCGAAATGCAGCACACCATAAACCATACGACAATAAAAATACCCAAAAATAGAAAATTAAACAGAGAAATGAGACGGCAGCAGACGCTGCACAACGATTCAGCAGACCACGTTGGAACCTACGATAGCCGCTTGCCGCGGGCATCCCAGACTCAATTAAAATATCATTCGACGTAATAGGAAGACCTGATACCCACACTCCAAGGCGATGCCGACGACTGATTCTTCCGAAGAGCGGACCGATTCGAATTATCGAAACAATGGAGACGACTGCATGCTGACTCGCACCGAAACATACGAAAGTCTCGTGGCCGAATTTACGTGGAAGGTCCCCGCTCGATACAACATCGGCACCGATGTCTGCGACAAATGGGCGGACGGCAGCGACCGGCTCGCACTCGTCTACGAGCGTCGCGACGGCACCGTGGAACGCTACAGCTTCGATGCGCTGAAAGCGCGCTCGAATCAGCTTGCAAACAGTCTCGTGCGACACGGCGTGCAACGTGGCGCGCGCGTCGGCATCTTCCTGCCGCAGTCGCCGGAAACGGCACTTGCCCATCTGGCCGTCTACAAGGCCGGCGCGATCGCCGTGCCGTTGTTTGCGCTATTCGGCGTCGACGCGCTCGAATACCGGCTCGCGAACAGCGAAGCCGTTGCGCTCGTGACAGACTGCGCCGGGCTCGAAAAGGTCGCCACGCTGCGCACCGCCCTGCCCGCGCTGAAAACGGTCTATTGCGTGGACGGCGACGCCGATACGCTCGCCGCAGCCGGCGCACTGCCGTTCTGGCCGGCGCTCGAATCGGAGCGGGAAGCCTTCACGGTCGCCGACACCGCGGCCGACGACCCGGCGCTCATCATCTACACCTCAGGGACGACCGGAAAACCGAAAGGCGCGCTGCACGCACACCGGGTCTTGCTCGGACATTTGCCCGGCGTGG
The DNA here is from genome assembly GCA_966431825.1 of uncultured Trinickia sp. Lineage (GTDB taxonomy): Bacteria > Pseudomonadota > Gammaproteobacteria > Burkholderiales > Burkholderiaceae > Trinickia. The sequence goes on along the minus strand of CBJMQH010000245.1, from coordinate 4,146 downwards.
AAATGCCGCAGGCGTTCTTCCCGGACGCCGCGCGTCTCGTGTGGACTCCGGCCGACTGGGCCTGGATCGGCGGGCTGCTCGACCTGCTGCTGCCGGCCTGGCACCACGGCGTGCCGGTGCTCGCGCGGCGCTTCGAGAAATTCGACGCGGAAGAAGCGTTCGCCTTGATGGCACGCCACGGCGTCACGCACGCCTTTCTGCCGCCGACGGCACTGAAGATGATGCGCACGGTCGAGCGACCGCGCGAGCGCCACCGCCTCGCGCTCGTGGCCGTGGCGAGCGGCGGCGAATCGCTCGGAGAAGAACTGCTCGATTGGGGGCGCAGCGCGCTCGGCGTGACGCTCAACGAGTTCTATGGGCAGACGGAATGCAACGTAGTCCTCAGTTCCTGCAGCACGTTGTTCCCGCCGCGCGCAGGCTTTATCGGGCGCGCCGTACCGGGTCACGACGTGGCGATCGTCGATGACGCGGGCCACGTGCTGCCGCACGGCACCGAAGGCAATCTCGGCATTCGCGCGCCGGATCCCGTCATGTTTCTCGGCTACTGGCGCAATGAGGAGGCAACGCGGGAGAAGTTCGCCGGCCCCTACCTGGTGACGGGCGACATCGGTGTCATGGACGAGGACGGCTTCGTGCGTTTCGTCGGTCGAAACGACGACGTGATCACCAGCGCGGGCTATCGGATCGGCCCGGGACCGATCGAGGACTGTCTGTTGGGCCATCCGGCCGTGCGGCTTGCGGCCGTGGTGGGCGCGCCCGACCCGACGCGCACCGAAATCGTCAAGGCATTCGTCGTACTGAACGAGGGATTCTCCCCGTCGGACTCGCTCGTGCGCGAGATCCAGGAGCACGTCAAAACGCGGCTCGCCGCACACGAGTACCCGCGTGCCATCGCGTTCGTCGACGCGCTGCCCATGACGGCCACGGGGAAGATCATTCGCCGCGCGCTGCGCGAGGCATCGCCGCGGTAAGCAGCGACCCCCGCGGCGGCGAAGGAAGGTGTGGGCGGCGTGTCAGGCCATGCGCCGCAGCACGCCTTCTTTCAGCACGACGTGATGATAGAGCGCACCGGCCACATGCAAGCCGATCAGCACGAGCATCGCCCAGCCGAGCAGGCTGTGCACGTCGCCGAGGCTATGGCCGACCGGGGAGCCCGTCGGCGTCAGTTGCGGCAACGGGATCGCGCCGAACAGCGTGATCGACCAGCCGCGCGACGACGCGTTGGCCCAGCCCATCAGCGGTTGGGCGATCAGCAGTGCATACAGCAGACCATGCGTGGCGCGCGCGACGAATTTCATCAGCGGCGCCGTCTCGACGACGTCGGGCTCCTGGCGCGCAAAGCGCCACAGCAGGCGCACGATCATCAGCGCAATGATCACGGTGCCGAGTTCGAGGTGCCACGTAATGAGGCCGACGGGTTGCGTGCCACGGTGGATCTCGGGCATCGTCCACGCCACGACGAACTGTGCAATGACGAGCAGGGCGATGAGCCAGTGCAGAAGACGGGCGAAAGGATCGTACTTGGAAACGGATCTGGCACGCATAGGGCTCCTGGTAGAACGAGGGCTCGAAAACGAGGATTCTAGCCGAGTGATGCGGCGCCGCAGCGACGAGGACATCCTGTCGATTTGTCTCACGAGCCGGTCGCCCGTCCGATCGGTCATAATGCCGGCACCACGGGCGAGCGCTTTCGCCGTGCTCGCCTCAAACGATTTGTGCAATTTTCGATGACGACCGATTCCACGCGCGCCGACGTGCCGGCGCAAAGCCCCCTCTATCTGAAACTCCTCGCCGAGACGGCCAAGATCGGCTGGCCGGAACTCGAACGCTTCTTCGCGCGCGGCATGCTGCTGCGCGTTGCGCGTGACCTCGATCTCGTCAGCGTGGCCGAAGCGATCGCGAGCGACGATACCGCAAAGGTCTCCCAATGGCTCGCGGCGGGGCTCGTCGAGCGCATGCAATCCGATGCCGCCGCCGACTACGCCGGTCGCGATCCCGAGCTCTGGGCAGTGGTCGTGTCGCCCTGGGTCTGCGTGCAGGAACGGAGCTAGCCGGACGCGCCTGCCTGCCCAGCGCTGCGCCCGCATTTCCGATGCCCGCTTGTGCGTTTCTTGTCCTAGTATTGATTCAGTGCGGCTGCTAACGCGAAAGGAGGCTGCCATGGACGCTGAATCGATCGCCGGCTTGGTCGGGCTAGGAGTCGGCCTGCTCGTGCTGCTCGGGTTGACGATCTTCGAATCGCGCTCCTACAAGCGCGAGCACGACGGCGAGGGCATGATCCATCACTGGCTCGCCGAGCACCACATGCTTGGGCGCCGAACGCGCCACTAACGCGCACTGACGCGCCATCGGGGCCGGGCTGCTTTAAGCCCACCGACTCAACGCTTTCGCGTGCACGCGTGCATGGCCCCCTGGGCGGCAAGCGTTCACGCGCGAGCGAACGTCCTCAGCGCTGCCTGCTCTTGAGCGAGCGTCTGAGGTAATTCGTCGTGCAAAAAATCGACCCAGGTACGGATTTTCGCGTCGAGGTACTGCCGCGACGGATAGAGCGCGTAGATGTTCATCGGCGCCGACGTGTATTCGGGCAAGACCCACACGATCTCCCCACTCTGCAACCAGCGCATCGCCGAGTACATCGGCAGCACGGCGATGCCCATCCCCTCGCGCACCGCAATGGCCATCGCTTCGGCGCCGTTGACCTGAAAAGTCGTGGGCGGCACCGTGAACGTTTCGGTGCCGTGCGGCCCATCGAACGTCCATTTGTCGAATGTCGAGCCCGGGGTGACCATGCGCAGGCAGCGATGATGCGCAAGGTCCGACGGGGTCTTCGGCACGCCGTGGCGTTCCAGATAAGCGGGCGAGGCGCAGGCGATGCTGAAGGCGCTGCCGAGCCGTTGCGAGACGAGCCCGGAGTCGGGCAGCGTGTAGCCCAGCACGAGCGAAACGTCGTAGCCCTCGTCGAGCAGGTCCGGAATTCGCTGAGACAGCGTGAGCTCGACGTGGACGTCGGGATAGCGTTGCTGGTAGCGGCCGACGGCCGGGACGACGTAGTGGCCGCCGAAGCTCGCCATCGCGTGCAGGCGCAAGGTGCCGGAAGGGCGTGCGTGAGCATCGCTCGCCTCGGCTTCGGCCTCCTCGACGTAAGCGAGGATTTGCTGGCACCGTTGCAGGTATCGCTCGCCCGCCTCGGTCAACGCGATCCGGCGTGTCGTACGGTTCATGAGCCGCGTATGCAAGTGCGCCTCCAGATCGGAGACCGCACGCGATGCGTACGCGGTTGTCGTGTTCAGGTGCTGTGCCGCCGCCGTGAAGCTGCCCGATTCGACGACACGCACGAAAACGCGCATGTTCTGTAACGTATCCATCCCGCTCCCCTATCGACCCCGCTATCCGCTGACCTTGTGCGATGCGATTGTTGCACGAACCGCAACGGCGATTGTCATGATCTGCGTAAAGATCCATTACATCTTTGCGGCTTATTCGGGAAATCCCTGAAAAATATAATCGGCTCCAGCTCAATCGTATTCATTTATGGAGAGAATCGTGCAGCGGCCGACCCGGGAACGAAGCCTCGCGCTCACGTTTCTTACGCTCTCGCTAACAATGTTGCTCACGATCGCCGGCTGCGCAAGCACGGGTGGGATCGCGCCGAAGAGCGCGCCGCGCGCGGCGAACGCGCTCGACGTGGGCGCGGCCATCCGCGCGGCCGATGCGAGCGCTCAATGGCCCGCGACCGACTGGTGGCGCGTATACGGCGATCCACAGTTGAACCGCTTGATCGACGAAGCACAAGCCGGCAGCCCGACACTCGCAGAAGCCGCCGCCCGCTTGCGCGAAGCGCAGTCGCTGGGCGACGTCGCTCACGCCGCACTCTTACCGCATCTGAACGGCAACCTCTCGATCACGCGGCAGCACTGGCCGGATAACCTTTATTACGGACCGGGGCCGCTCGCGAACCAGAACACCTGGAACAACACGGCAAGCCTCGGGCTCTCGTTCCCGCTCGATCTTTGGGGCCGCGACGAAAACGCGGCGAAGCGCGCGCTCGATGCGGGCGAGGAGCGTGCGGCCGACGCGCGTGCCGCGCGCCTCACGCTCGAGGTCAATGTCGTCCGTGCGTACGTCGACTTGTCCAAGCAATATGCG
>CBJMQH010000244.1:0-7987 GCA_966431825.1 uncultured Trinickia sp. | reverse complement strand
CCGCGTCGAGAAACTGAGCGAGTTCGCCGAGCGCCGTGTGCAGGGTCTGATATTTCTCCGCGAGCGCCGCAGCGCGTGCGGTGTTCTCATCGTTGACCTTCGATGCGCTCGTGAAGCGCTCGAACGACTTGTCCGCGAGCGCAAGCTGTTCGCGCGCGTGCTGGACGATTTCTGTCGGTTCGGCACCGCCCTTGACCATTCGTGTGCCGGCCCGCGAGAGATTGATGCGGGCGTCCATCAAGTGCTGCGTCGTTTCGTTCACCGAATCGACTTGAATCAGTGCGACATTGGCAAGCTCGCCTACGTCGCGATGGGTGGTCGTCAACGACCAGAAACCAATACCGCCTGTGACGAGCTGAAGCAAACAGAACGCCGCCAAAACCGACAAAAGCCCGGAAGCGAGCTTGACCTTGCTGAACATCCAATCACCTTCATTCATTAACTTGACGCACGCTTGCGCCCTATTAGGGTTAACGGCAGCGTCAACCGTTGCTTTAGCGCAAGTTCGCGCCATATTTGCCCGACGATAGGCAGACAGTGGCCGTGCGCCTTGACGCGGTGCGCAAACGCTTCCTAGAGTGAAACGGTTCGCGACACGGGGCCGCGCCCCGAAGGGACCCCCATGACCGATTTCTTCGACCGGGCGCGTGGCGCACTGCATGCCCAGGCATTCAGTACGCTGCTCGGGACCGAGCTCGTAAAAATAGGCGAGCGTGAAGTCACGCTGCGGCTACCGATTCGCGACGAGCTGCGAGAGCAGCACGGCTTTGTTCATGGCGGCGTCATCAGCTACATGGCCGAAAACGCGCTGACATTCGCAGGGGCAATCGCACTGGGCCCGCGCGTGGTCACCGGGGAGTACAAGATCAATTACATACGGCCTGCCGTGCGCGGCGCACTCGTCGCCTGTGCGGAACTCATTTATGCCGGCCGCGGCCACGCCACCTGCCAATGCCGCGTCTATGTCGTCGATGGCGACAAGGAAACGCTGATCGCCCTCGCGCAGGGCACGATCAATCGCGTCGGCGAAGGCGGCAACGGCGGAGCAGGCGGCCCGTCAGAAGCGTGAGCATCGGCACCCGGCGCTTGCCACGGTTTCAGCAACTGTCCACAACCGGCCTTCAGGCCGGTTTGGCTGAACACTTTTGGAAGGGGTTTGCACCCCTCCCAAAGAGTCGCTGAAACCCCGGCCTTCAGGCCGGGGTCCCAGCTCACCGCCCCGAAGGGCGGGGTTTCGAACCGGAGTCAGTTTTACGATGAACGCTCCAAAGCAGCCGTGTAGGATCGCGCACACAACTAACAACATCGGAGGGCAGGTCATGATCGACCATACCGGCATCATCGTGAGCGATTTCGAGAAGAGCAAGCGCTTCTACCAGACGGCGCTCGCCCCGATCGGCTACACATTGCTGAGCGAATTTCCCGCGAGCGTCACGGGGCACACCGACGTCGCCGGCTTCGGCGCGAACGGCAAGTCCGATTTCTGGATCAGCCGCGGCACCCCCAACAAGCCGGGCGTTCACATTGCGTTCGCGGTCGATGAGCGCGCGCTCGTCGATGCGTTCCATCGCGCCGGACTGGCGGCGGGGGGAACCGACAACGGCGGCCCCGGCCTGCGCCCCCACTATCATCCCGGCTATTACGGCGCATTCGTGCTCGACCCGGATGGCCACAACATCGAAGCGGTCTGCCACCACGACTGAAGCCGCGCGGTACCGGTACCGCCACCGGCACGCGTCGGGCCGTCTCCCGTAGTTCGATACGCATTGCGCGCCGATCTTTCGCATGAGCGACTCCGGCAAGCCGCCCGACCCGCTATCGTTCGCGCCAACGCGGATTGGGCCGCGAGTGGAGCGGGTCAATGGGTATAGGCAGGGTGGGAGACGGACCGGAGCCGACGAACGGTGGGGCTGACCGCGAGGAAGCCCACAACAGCGGTGTCGATCGGCCAGGCGCCCGGGAAAGCGGCGAGTTGAGCGACGAGGCGGCGACCATGCCGCCTGCGCTGGATCCGCTGCGACGTGCTACGGCCAAGACCGGAGGCGCCACGTATCGTGGGAGGGGGGCCGCCCCGACAATGACGCGACGGCAATCGGACGTCCTGCGGCGTATCGCAGACTGCAGCAGCGTTGCGCAGCTACGTGCCATCCTCGGCACGGGTGGCGAAGACGAAGGTGCCACGGTGAACAGCCTGCCGGAATCGCAGCGCGACCCACTCATTCGTGCCGCACTCGACCGGGCGATGACATTCCCGCTGGCGACGCGACGCAACGCTTTCGAAGCCGTTTGCGACGCGCTGCGCGCAAGCACACCCCGTACGCGCCTGCCGCTGCTCGGCCCGATCGCTCGGGCCTCTAATCGACTCGCTGCCGACCAGGCACTCGGCTACCGCTATGCGATGGCGCTTGTAGGCGATACGGCGGCCTCGCCCACGCTCGACGCGGAAGAACTGAGCACGGCCCTGCAAGATGTCGCCGCTTATCGCCCGGTGCAGCCAATCGTCGGCTCGAAAGCCTTGGAGCGCGCCGACGCGTGCGATATTGCCCTGAGAGACGCGATCGCGCATGCGCCGCCTGCCTGCTGGGGCCCGCTCATCGACACGATGCTCAACGAGCGAACCGATATGCCCGATATGCTGCGGCGGCAAACGTTCGAATATTTCGTTACCCGAATGGAGTCGGCCGATACCCCACTCGGACAATGCGGGGGTGCGCTGGAAGCGTTGGCGGGCAACATCGCGCAATGCCGGTTCGAAGAAGATATCGAACAGACCGATATCTGCATCCGCCATCGCCTTCTGGGGCTGCTGGGTCCGCAAACGTATGCCTGCCGCGATTCGGTCGTCGTGAGCCTTGCGCTGGACCTCGAGCGCCATCGTGCGCGGTACTCGCCCGGGATGTCGGAGCCGAAGGTACTTGGGCTCGTCGGGCGTCTGGTGGGGGAAGTCGAGCCGAGTCACGGCGGCCATGTCAACCCGATGGCGCTGAAATACCTCACGAGATGGCGCAGCGCCTTCGACACTTCGGACCTGGCCGCCTTCGACGCCGACATCATTGCGTTCGCTTACATGCCGCACTATGCACCGTACTGCCAATCGATCCTGGCGGACCTCGCCGACGCACAGGCTGACGACTCGCGAACGCACCACGGCACACCCGTGACGCACTCGGCGCCCGTCGACGCCTCGCGAGCGGCGCAGAGCGCTGCACACGATCTCGCCGCGACGCAAAGCGCAGACCTGTCTTCAGCAGTGAGCGCAACCGAGCAGGCGATGTTGGCCGAGATCGGCATATCGACGAGCCCGAAACGTCTGCACGCGGCGATCGGCCAGCCCGGCCACCGCAAGCTCAGCCCGCTACTGGACTTGCCGGCCGATGCCCAGGCTCGCGTCTTGAGCGCCGCAGCACGTCAGATCGTCGCTATCCACGAGCCGCGGCGCCCCCAGAATGCGCGCACGAAAAGCGAGCGGCTGAAGGCGTTCGACCACGTCTATTCGGCGCTCGAGACGGCGCCGTACGAGGTGAGACTCGCTGTCGCGCCGGCGCTCGCCGAGGCGTCTTATGCACTCGGCGCCGATCAGACCGGCGCGTACGAGCGCGTGCTGCAGATTTTCTTGCGCATGCCTGTTGCCGATGTCGATGAGCGACTATGCGTCGACCGATTCACCGAGGTCATGAGCGTGGCGCAGACGGCTTCCGGCGACACCCAAAGCGCACTCAACGCCGCGGCCTTCGGCACGGTCATGCGATTTCGCCCGGAGCAGGTCGGGGCCCCGCTGGATGCGCTGCTGCGCTCATGCGCGCGCCACCCCGACCCACGGGTGAGCGCCATCAGCCTCGACATGATCGTGAGCGCTTTCACGATGGAAGAAAACCTGGGACCGGCAGGAAACCGGATGAACATGCTCGAAGCGATTGCTTCGAATGTCGGCATGTCGCCGCTTGGCTTGGACCTCGCGCTCGCGGAACCGAGCCGAGATAAATTGCTCGAACTGGCCGAGCTGGAAACGCCGGCTTGCCGTCAATCCGTCCACACGGGGATCGCACTCGATTTCGCCAGGCAGCTGCCAACGGTACCGCGCGAGGACGCAGACGCCGCGCGGTTCTTCGCGCGGTTGCTCGACCGGTTGGACCCGAGGGCCGGCGGTCGCCCCAATGGCGCGCTGGTGGCCATACTCGCGCCCTGTTGCGCCCACATTCCGCGCAGTGAACAGGCACCGCGGTATGCCCAATTGCTCGATCTCGCAAGGGCCTGCCGCCCCGAGCGCGAGCGCGCACCGGCATTCGAAGCACTGATTGACGCGCTGGATACGCTTGATGTGCACTACGACGACAAACTCGAATTGCGACAAGCGTTGCGCGAATACATCGGCCAAGAGCCCGACGCAGCGGTGCGTGAACGACTGCTCGCCCTGGTACGCCGTTGACGCCCGACTTCGACGACGCCCAGCCGCGCCGCCAGACCGTGGCTCCGTAGGCGCAACGCTGGATCGCTCGCGCGCGGGGCGCTAGAATAGCGGCCCTCTCAAAGTTCGCGTCGCCGTCGCCGGCAGACCGCACCGCGCCGCGAACACTGTCTGTCCGTTCCGATCCATGGCAAAACTTCTGACCGATTCCGAATTCCAGCGCTTTTCCGAGCTCCAGCAAAAGCAGGCCAGCTTCACGATCACGAGCGAGGAGGCCGACGAGCTGCGCGGCATCGTCGAGCGCGCCCAGCAAAAGCGCGACGATCGCGCCGCGGCCATGAAAACGATCGAAGCCCACATCGTCCAGTTCGAGATCACGCCCGACGAGCTCTTCTCGCCCGAGCAGATCGCCGAAGCTGCAAGGACCTATGGTCTGATCGCCGCCTCGAAGAAAGAACGCACACTGCCGCCCACATTGACGCTGAACGGAAAGCCGTATCAATGGACCCGTGCGTTGCCCGACGAAATCCGCGTCCCGCTGTTCGATGCATTCAAGGCCGGCGAATCGATCAAGCGTTTCCTGGCTACGCCGAAAGACGCGGCGCGCAACGCTGCCACGATCGCAAGGCTCGAGCGCGAAACGGGCGGCATCTACGCGGATTCCTGGCTCGACGAACTCTCTATCACGCGCACGCAGATCGAGGAAGCCGCGGCCAAGCTCGCCGCCTGACGCGCGCGCTCGGCGCGCCTCGCCTTCAGGTCCCGGCGAATGCGCGCGCACGCTCGCATACGGCGCCGTCGAGCGCAAGTTTCGCCTCGACCACGCCCGGGTCCGCGGTGGGCCCCAGTGTAAAGCCGCACGCTTTGGCGAGCGCGATCATCGCCTCGTTCTCGCGCAGGATCTCGCCGACGATCCACTTCGTGCCACGGGAACAGAGATATTGCGTGATGCGCGCCATCAACAGCCGCCCGAGCCCCCGCCCTTTCTGGTCGGAGCGCACGACGACGGCAAACTCCGCGCACTGATTGTCCGGATCGGTGATCGCGCGCACGACGCCGAGCGTCTGCGCGCCACCGTCCGCACCGCTCGCGGTGGCGATCAGCGCCATCTCGCGGTCGTAATCGATCTGCGTCATGCGGGCAAGCTGCGAATGATCGAACCCGCTCACCGCGCCGAAGAAGCGCAATCGCAAATCCTCGGGTGACATCGCGGCAATGAAGGCGCTATGCGCCGCCTCGTCCTCGGGGCGGATCGGGCGAATCGTCATGCGCTGACCGCGCCATTCGAGCGTCTCTTCCAGCCGGCGCGGGTACGGCACGATCGCAAGCCGCCCCCGCCCCGCGCCGAGCGTGAGCCGCGGCGCCACAAGCACCGCGCGCGTGCGCGTCACGCGCAGCGTCGCTTGCAGGGCAACGATCTGATCGAGCGCACAAACGGCGTCCGAGAGCGCGGTGAGCGCGCGCAGCGTGGGCTCGACAGCCGCGCGCCGGGCGTAGGGCGAACGCGCCACGATCTCGCGAGCAAGCACCTGATTCAAAGGCGGCAGCCCCCAGGTCGAGAACGGCGCCGATGCTGCATCGGCAGGGGGTGCCGCGAAGTGGAACACCGGGCCGAAGTTGGGATCATCGTGCAGCGTAATCGCCACATCGACGACATGTGCGTCCGGCGCATTTTCCGTGGACTCGATTGTTATGGGCTCCTGACCATGCACATCGCCGGATCCTTCGGCTGCCTGCATGCCGCTTTGCGACTCCTTCTCTGTTGGAAGTGCGAAGCATTCGAAAAGGCGCGCCGCATCGGCGCCGGCAAGCGCGGTCTGCCCTGCGGCACAAGCGGCGCGCACCTGCGACTGGGCCGCCTCGATTGCGGCCGGCAATTGCGCGGGCAACCCATGCGGCGTTTGCATCAGCAATTCGCGCGCAAGCCGATAATCGACGAGACGCGCAAATGCGCGTGCCAGCCGCTGCGGCGTCGAGTGCACGGCGATGCCGTGTGCACGCAGCGCGTCTCGCGTCGCCGTATCGACGCCGCCGAAGAAGCAGGCGAGCAAACCGCGGTACGCATAGCGCTGATGCTCGATCAGCACGCGAGCGACCGCATCGACGGGCGCGCTGTGTGTCGGCGCATGCACGACGAACGCGGTGCCTGTCTCGCGCAGCGGTCCGAGCGCGTCAAGCGCGCGGCCGAAATGTTCGGGCTGCGCATCGTCGCCAAGACGCAGCGGATTCGCCGGCGGAGCATGCGGCAACGCCGTCGCGAGCGTGCGCTTCGTTTCCTCGGACCACTGCGCGAGTACCCCGCCCGCTGCGGCAAACGCATCGACGGCCAGTGCCGCGACGCCGCGATCGCTGGTGATCAGCGTGGCCGTCGAACTGGCGGCGATTCGGCCCACGCCGAGCGTATCGATCTCGTCGAGCAGGTCGTCGAGCGAATCGACGCGCACCATCCCCGCTCGCCGGAAGGCTGCGGCATGCAGCGCGTCCGCCGCGTCATGGCGCCCGGTGCGCAAAACGAGAACCGGCTTGCCGCGTGCAGCGGCACGCGCGGCCGACATGAACTTGCGCGCCGCACGCACGCTCGACAGTTCGAGCAGGATCGCGCGCGTAGCAGGGTCGCTCGCGAGGTAGTCGAGCACGTCGCCCGCGTCGACGTCGGCTTCGCCCCCCAGCGCAATGGCGTGCGAAAAACCGAGCCCGCGTGCGGCAGCCCAGCCGAGCACTGCGTTCGTCAGTGCGTTCGACTGCGAGACCCAGGCGACGCCGCCGGAGCGCACCGTGGTGGACGGTGCCCCGAGATGCGCGCCCAGCGCCGGAGTGAGCGCTCCGACGCTGCCCGGGCCGACGATGCGCAGCAGATAGGGGCGTGCCGCAGCGAGCGCCTGCTCCAGCGCTTTCGCGTCGGCGCTGCCGTGCACCTCTCCAACGAGGATCGCGGCACGCGTGCCGAGCTTGCCGAGCTGTGCGATGACATCGGGCCATGTTGCACTGGGCGTACACACCACAGCGACGCTCGGGGCCTCGAGCAAGTCCCCAGCGTCGGAGAAGACTGCGCAGCCGTCGAGATCTGCGTACTTGGGATTGACCGGCCAGATCGGCCCTGTGAAGCCCCCCGAACGAACCCGGGACCAGACCATCGCGCCGATACTGCCCGCGCGTGCGGAAGCGCCGATTACCGTAACGGATTTGGGCTGGAACAACGCATCGAGATTGCGAATCGTCATGAACGTCCCTCAGGTCCGGACAGCGGACACAGCGCGGTGCGTCGCAAAGGACGCGCACCGCATGCCTGCCGCTCCGACAAGCATAGGCTAAGAGAGCGACATGGGGGAATCGTCCGTCTCGGTTGCGCTCATCGGACACGGCGATGCGGAGCCGAGCGCATTGCACCCGTCCAAGGGACGGCATCTCAATTGTTCTACTGGCTTTTCCTGCCTGCCTGCTCTGCAATCGGAGCCGAATACATCTTGAGGTTTTCGGATTCGCGAAACTCGGATAGTGCGCTATGGTGCGGCAAAATTTCGCGGATGAACTTCCATGCCATCTCCGGCATCACGCGAAACTCCTTGGAGTCGCTGGGTAGCA
>CBJMQH010000243.1:0-7988 GCA_966431825.1 uncultured Trinickia sp. | reverse complement strand
CTCAGCCTCCTTGGGGCGGCCCGGCGGACGCTGAGGCAACCGAACAACCAATGGCCGCTACGACCATGCAAAATTCTCCCCCCGTCGCCGAGCCCGTGCTCGAGGCCGTCGGCATTTCGAAGGCTTTCGTCCAGGGCGGCTTGAACGTGCAGGTGCTGAACGGCACCCAGGTGACCGTGCGGCGCGGCGAGAAGCTCGCGATCGTCGGTGCCTCGGGCTCCGGCAAGAGCACGCTGTTGCATGTGCTCGGCGGTCTCGACGAACCGAGCGCAGGCAGCGTGTCGCTGCTCGGCAAGCCGTTCACCGATCTCGCCGAACGCGAGCGTAACGATCTGCGCAACCGGGCGCTCGGCTTCGTGTATCAGTTCCACCATCTACTGCCCGAATTCACGGCGCTCGACAACGTTGCCATGCCGCTGCGCATCCGGCGGCTGTCGACAGAAGCGGCGCGCGCAGAAGCGCTTGCCATGCTCGAGCGCGTCGGTTTGGCGCACCGCGCCAAGCATCGGCCCGGCGAGCTGTCGGGGGGCGAGCGTCAGCGCGTGGCGATCGCCCGCGCGCTCGTCACGAAGCCGGCTTGCGTACTGGCCGACGAACCGACGGGGAACCTCGACGGGACGACGGCCGACAATGTTTTCGATCTGATGCTCGAGTTGTCGGAAACGCTTGCCACGAGCTTCGTCATCGTGACGCACGACGCCGATCTGGCCGCGCGTTGCGATCGGACGCTGCGTCTGCGCGACGGCATGTTGCGCGAAGACCCGCCCGTGCCCGTCTGACCGTTTTGGCGCGCCGTGCGGGCACGCGTGCGCGCGGCATGGATCTCGCGAGGTCGTCATGTGGATCGATACGCACTGTCATCTCGATGCTGCCGAATTCGACGGCGACCGCGACGCCGTGGCCGATGCCGCGCGTGCGGCGGGCGTTTCGCGCATCGTGATACCGGCCGTCGCACGAAGCAACTTCGAGACGGTGCGCGCACTGGCGCACGGCATGCCCGGCGGCGCGTACGCGCTCGGCATTCATCCGCTTTTCACACCGCAAGCTGTCGAAGCGGACCTCGACGCGCTGCGGCTTGCGATCGAGGCGAGTCTCGGAGACGATCGGTTCGTCGGCATCGGCGAAATCGGCCTCGACTATTTCGTGCCGACGCTCGATGACGCGCGTCAGCGGTTTTTCTACGAAGCCCAGCTTCGGCTTGCACGCGACTTCGATCTGCCGGTCATCTGTCACGTCCGCAAATCTCAGGACCTCGTGCTCAAAGGCCTGCGGCAATACGGCGTGACGCGCGGCATCGCGCACGCCTTCAACGGCAGCTTCCAGCAAGCCGAGGGGTACATCGCCCAGGGCATGCGTCTTGGGTTCGGCGGCAACGTCACGTTCGAGCGCGCGCGCCAGATTCGCCGGCTCGCCGAGCAACTGCCCTTCGAGGCGATCGTCGTCGAGACCGATGCGCCCGACATTGCCCCGGCCTGGCGTTACAAGGCGCGCAACACGCCTGACCAAGTGCCGCAGATCGGGGCCGTCCTCGCACAACTGCGCGGGATCGCGGCCGAGGCGCTTGCCCTTGGCACGATGGCTAACGCGCTCGCCGCGTTGCCCCGGCTCGCGCTCGCCTCCGCATAATCGTCGCGTCGGTGCGCAGTGCGACAAGCACGCGCATCGTGCCGGCGGCGTCGTGCCGTCCGGGACGGATCGGAGAACCGGCCCATGCGGGTTGTGCTCGGCGCGTTCGCGCTTGGTGTCACGCTATTGCAACGACAGGCCGCGCTGCCTTCGCGCATGACGTGGGTCGGATGCGGCTGCGCGTTCGTGCTGGCGCTGACTGCCGCGCACCTGCTTGTGAGAGGGCCGGGGAGCGCGGCGCCCGGGGGTGCTTGCAGCCGCGGGGCAATACGCTCCAGCCGGTTGCGCCGCGTCTTCGCTTGTCTGCTGTGCGCCTGTGCGGCAACGCTCGCCGGTTTTGTCTATGCCGCGTGGCGTGCCGAGTTGCGCTTGGGCGATGCGTTGCCGCCGTCGTGGGAGGGCCGCGACCTCGTGGTGACCGGCTATCTGAGCGGCCTGCCCACACGCACCGTGCACGGCCTGCGTTTCGTGTTCGTCATCGAACGCGCGCAGAGCGGGAACAGCGCGACCGTTGATGATGGTGTCCGGCGCGTTTCGCTGATCTGGCGACTTCGGCCCGGCGAGCCCCTGCCGGAACTCGTGCCGGGCGCTCGCTGGCGCCTGGCGGTGCGGCTGCGCCGGCCGCACGGCTACGCGAACTTCGCAGGCTACGATGCGCAAGCGGCGTCGTTCGCCCGTGGCGTGCAGGCGACTGGCTACGTCAATGCTTACCCGGCGGCCGTGCCGCTCGAACCCCCGGCGGCCGGCATGTCGGTCGCGATTGCCCGCATGCGCCATACGTTGCGCATGCGTATCGATGCCGTGCTCGGGGATGCCCCGCACCGTGGCATCGTAACGGCGCTTGCACTGGGCGTCCAGGACGCAGTGAGCGAAGCCGACATGCGGCACTTGCGGCGCACCGGCACGAGCCATCTGATCGCCATTTCCGGCCTGCATGTGGGAGGCGTCGCTGCGGCGTGTGCTGCGCTCGCGGCGGCCTGTTGGCGGCGCTCGGCCGGGCTCGAGCGCCGCATTGCGCGGCATGGCGCGCGGGCGTGGCCGCTCGTCGTGCCGACACCGTTCGTTGCCGCGCCGGTTGGTGCGTTATGCGCACTCGGGTATGCGCTGCTCGCCGGTTTCAACGTGCCTGCCCAGCGCGCGTTCTGGATGCTCGCGCTGGCGAGTGTCGCGTTTGCGACCGGGCGCGAGGCGGCGCGATCGGTTGCGCTGGCCGCGGCGCTTGCGCTCGTCCTGCTCGTCGATCCGTGGGCCGCCGTGGCGCCGGGGTTCTGGTTGTCGTTCGGCGCTGTTGCGCTCATCGCATGGGCGGTGCAGGCACGGGTCGAGCGGAGGCAGCCGCTGCGGCGCGGCGATCGGGGCACCCTCGCATGGATCTGTGCGCGTGCGATCGAAGCGGTGCGGTCGAATCTCGCAAGTGCCGTCCGTGCGCAATGGGCCGTCACGATCGGGCTTGCACCGCTCACCGCATGGTTGTTTTCGCAGGTTTCGATCGTGGGCCCATTGGCAAACGCTTTCGCGATTCCTTGGGTCAGCGTGCTCGTGACGCCGCTGGTGCTCGCCGGTACCGGCCTGCCTGCGCCGTTCGATGCGTATCTGTTTGGCGCGGCGCATGCGCTGCTTGCGCCGCTCATGAGGTTGCTCGGTGCACTGGCGTCGCCCGATTGGGCCGTCTGGACGCTCGCGCGCCCGAGCCCGTGGGCGCTCACGCTCGCCTGCTGCGGCGTGGCCTGGGGGCTGATGCCGCGCGGGTGGCCGCTGCGCTGTGCGGCGCCGCTCACCTGGTTGCCGCTCGTCCTGCCGCCGCCCGGACCGCCCGTCGGCACGTTTCGCCTCACGGCCCTCGACGTGGGGCAGGGTTCGGCGATCGTCATCGAGACAGCGCAGCATGCATTGCTGTTCGATGCCGGTCCGGGCCCCGAGTCGACGCATGCAGGCGAGCGTGTCGTCGTGCCGTACCTGCATGCGAACGGCGTACACGCGCTCGACGCGCTCGTCGTCAGTCACACCGATGCCGATCACGCCGGCGGCGCCCAGGCGGTCATCGAGGCTGTCGCCGTGGGGCAGATCGTCGGCAGTTTGCCGCCCGGCCATGCGCTATGGCAGGCGGCGCGCTCACGCGGCGCGGGCGGGCTGCGATGCGTGGCGGGGCAGCGCTGGCAGTGGGACGGCGTGACGTTCGCGTTCCTTTGGCCGGACCCGGGGCCGCTCATGGGCAAGCCGAACGCGCAATCGTGCGTGTTGCAGGTCAGCGCACCGGGCTTTACGGCGCTGCTCGCAGGCGACATCGAGGCGAGTGCCGAGCGCTCGCTCGTCGAGCGGGCGGCCGCGGCACGGGCAGTCGACGTCCTGATCGTCGCGCATCACGGCAGCAAGACGTCGTCGACTGAGCATTTCCTCGATTGGGTCGATCCGCGTATCGCAGTATTTCAGGTAGGCTATGGGAACCGTTTCGGCCACCCGCATCCGGCGGTGCTGGCGCGCTTCGAAGCGCGCGGCAGCGTGCTCGCGCGCACCGATCGCGACGGCGCGGCGCGTATTGCGCTCGATGCGGGCAGTCTGACGCTCGAGCGTTATCGCGAAACGCATCGTCGCTACTGGGCGCCTCGATCGGAGACGGCCGGGCAGCAAGAAGGCGGGGGCGGCGCCAGCCCGCTCGCCGCGGTCCCCCCATAACAATGACAAACGTACCAGGAACGCACCAGGAGGCAGCGGCTTGAAAGAAGTCATCCACTTCTCGCATGCGAACGGTTTTCCGGCATCGACCTATCGCACGATCTTCGCCGAATTGTCCGACGACTACGCGCTGCGCTATATCGAGCGGATCGGCCATGATCATCGCTATCCGGTCACGAGCGACTGGCCGCACCTCGCCCAGGAACTGCTCGAAGATATCGACCGCCGCTATGACGGGCCGGTGTGGCTCGTGGGCCATTCGCTCGGTGGGTTCGTCTCGCTGATGGCCGCATTGAAGCAGCCGCACCGCGTGCGCGGCGTCGTGATGCTCGACTCGCCCGTCATCGCCGGGTGGCGCGCAAATGTGCTGCGGGTGGCGCAATGGACGGGTATCGACGAGCGCCTCTCGCCCGCGGCTGCCACGCGCACCCGCCGCACACAGTGGGCAAGCCGCGACGAAGCGTGGCGCCATTTCCATGGCAAGCCGGCTTTCGCGCGTTGGGACGAGCGCGTGCTATCGGACTACATCGACTTCGGCATTCCGCAGATCGCGCCGGACGGCACGCGTGCGCTAGCATTCGATCGCGACATCGAATACCGGATCTATCGCACGTTACCGCGCACGCTCGGCGCGCGGCTCGCGCACGGGGCCGGCGTGCCGGTCGGCTTTCTCGCCGGCACGCACTCGAAAGAGGTCCGTCAGGTGGGGCTTGCGGCGACGGAGCGCGTGACGCATGGGCGCATCGAGTGGATCGAGGGCAGCCACCTGTTTCCGATGGAGCGCCCGATCGAAACGGCGAGGGCGATTCAGCGGATGCTGTGCCGGCTGCGCGAGCATGTGGCGCAGGCGGCGTAGGCGGCCAGGCCCGAGCGCGAAGCAACCGGGCACGAATCGAGGACGAATCGCAGACGTCT
This sequence comes from uncultured Trinickia sp., assembly GCA_966431825.1. Classification (GTDB taxonomy): domain Bacteria; phylum Pseudomonadota; class Gammaproteobacteria; order Burkholderiales; family Burkholderiaceae; genus Trinickia. The sequence continues at coordinate 2,774 of CBJMQH010000243.1, read as the reverse complement.
TGCGGACCAGTTGCGTACCGCTCGCCAAATGCTGAGTTCGCGTGGGCCTTTACGGTATAATCCGTTTTTCCCGCGAGCATTCAGCGATGACCAAATATGTTTTCGTCACCGGCGGCGTAGTGTCGTCCCTTGGCAAGGGCATTGCCGCCGCCTCCCTCGCCGCGATCCTCGAATCGCGCGGTCTGAAAGTCACCCTCCTCAAGCTCGATCCTTACATCAACGTCGATCCCGGCACGATGAGCCCGTTTCAACACGGTGAAGTTTTCGTGACGGAAGATGGGGCGGAGACCGACCTCGACCTCGGCCACTACGAGCGCTTCATCAGCACGAAGATGCGCAAGGCCAACAACTTCACGACGGGCCAGATTTACGAATCGGTGATCCGCAAGGAACGCCGTGGCGACTATCTCGGCAAGACCGTGCAGGTGATTCCCCACATCACGAACGAGATCCAGGCGTTCATCGAGCGCGGCGCCGCATCGGCGACCTGCGGCGAGCCCGATGTGGCGATCGTCGAAATCGGCGGTACGGTCGGCGACATCGAATCGCTGCCGTTCCTCGAGGCGGCGCGTCAGATGAGCCTGCGGCTCGGCCGCAACAGCGCCTGCTTCGTGCATCTCACGCTCGTGCCGTTCATCGCGACGGCCGGCGAGCTGAAGACCAAGCCGACGCAGCACAGCGTGCAGAAGCTGCGCGAGATCGGTATTTCGCCGCACGTGCTGCTTTGCCGCGCCGATCGCCGGATTCCGGACGACGAGTGCGCGAAGATTTCGCTGTTCTCGAACGTGCCCGAAGACGCCGTTATTTCGGTCTGGGACGTCGACAGCATCTACAAGATTCCGCAGATGCTCCACGATCAGGGCCTCGACCGCCTGATCTGCGAAGAGCTGAAGCTTTCGCCGAAGGCCGCGAACCTTTCGATGTGGTCGGAGATTGTCGACAAGCTCGAGCACCCGCTGCACGAAGTGACGATCGGCATGGTCGGCAAGTACGTCGATCTGACGGAGTCCTACAAATCGTTGATCGAGGCACTGCGTCACGCGTCGGTGCACACGTCGACGAAGGTCAATATCGAGTACATCGATTCGGAGCAGATCGAAGCCGAAGGTGTCGAGAGCCTCAAGCACCTCGATGCCGTGCTCGTACCGGGCGGCTTCGGCCGGCGCGGTACCGAGGGCAAGATCGCCGCGATCCGCTACGCGCGCGAGGCGAAGGTGCCGTATCTCGGCATCTGCCTCGGCATGCAGCTCGCCGTGATCGAATTTGCACGCGACGTCGTGGGCCTGAAAGACGCGAACAGCACCGAGTTCGATCCGCAGACGGCGCACCGCGTCGTTGCGCTGATCACCGAGTGGTTCGATCGCGAAGGCCGCACGGAAACGCGTACGGAAGATTCGGATCTGGGCGGCACGATGCGCCTCGGTTCGCAGCGTTGCCCGATCAAGCCCGGCACGCTGGCCGAACGGATCTACGGCAAGGAAGTCAACGAACGCCATCGTCACCGTTATGAGGTCAATAACACGCTCGTGCCCCAGCTCGAGTCGGGTGGCCTCATCATCAGTGCCCGTACGCCGAGCGAAGACCTGCCCGAAATGATGGAGCTGCCGCAGAATCTCCACCCGTGGTTCGTCGGCGTGCAGTTCCACCCGGAATTCACGTCGACGCCGCGCGACGGTCATCCGTTGTTCAAGGCGTTCGTCGAAGCGGCGCGTGCGCACCATGAGGCGCGTGTCGAGGTGAAGGCATGAAGCTTTGCGATTTCGAAGTCGGTCTCGACAAGCCGTTCTTCCTGATTGCCGGCACCTGTGTCGTCGAGTCGGAGCAGATGACGCTCGACACGGCCGGGCAGTTGAAAGAAATCTGCGCGAAGCTCGGTATTCCGTTCATCTACAAATCGTCGTACGACAAGGCGAACCGCAGCTCCGGCAAATCGTTCCGCGGCTTCGGTATGGACGAAGGGCTGCGGATCCTGTCGGAAGTGAAGCGGCAGATCGGCGTGCCGGTGCTGACCGACGTGCACGAGATCCATGAAATCGAGCCCGTCGCCGCTGTCGTCGACGTGTTGCAAACGCCGGCGTTCCTGTGCCGGCAGACCGATTTCATTCACGCCTGCGCGCGCTCGGGCAAGCCCGTGAATATCAAGAAGGGGCAGTTCCTCGCGCCGCACGACATGAAGAACGTGATCGACAAGGCGCGCGCGGCGGCCCGCGAGGCCGGCCTCACCGAAGACCGGTTCCTTGCCTGCGAGCGCGGCGTTTCGTTCGGTTACAACAATCTCGTGTCGGATATGCGTTCGCTTGCGATCATGCGCGAGACGGGCGCACCGGTCGTGTTCGACGCCACGCACTCGGTCCAGTTGCCGGGCGGGCAGGGTACGAGTTCGGGCGGCCAGCGCGAGTTCGTGCCGGTGCTTTCGCGCGCGGCGGTCGCAGTCGGCGTGGCGGGGCTCTTCATGGAGACTCATCCGGACCCGGCGTGCGCGCTGTCGGACGGGCCCAACGCGGTGCCGCTCAAGCGCATGGCCGAATTGCTCGAGACGCTGACCGCGCTCGATGCACTCGTCAAGCGCGCGCCGCTGATCGAGCAGGATTTCAACTGATCGATCGGTCGACCGGCCGTACGGCGGTGCGGTCGACCGAGTGCTGCACCCGTCAAAAAAGAGAATTCAACGTCATTTCTTGAGGAAATCATGAGTGCAATCGTAGATATCATCGGCCGTGAGATTCTGGATTCGCGAGGCAACCCGACCGTCGAATGCGATGTGCTGCTCGAGT
>CBJMQH010000242.1:0-8021 GCA_966431825.1 uncultured Trinickia sp. | reverse complement strand
CTTTGATTCAGTGTACTGAATGAGATTCAGTGTACTCACTGATGGCGGCGGGGACAAGCCGGCGGCTATACTGGTTTTCCCGAAAAACGCCCGGTTGGACGTGGCGGCCAAAGGTGATGCCGCGGCCATCCGGGCAGCCCGTTCATACGCCTTGATGAAAAAAAACGAAGTAGACGGTGTGGCGACTACTGCGCCCGACTTGTACGAAGACCCCGGCCATCTGATCCGCCGTGCCCATCAGATCGCGGTCGCACGTTTCCACGAAGCACTCGGGCGCGAAGTGACGCCCGTGCAGTACGCCGTGCTGCGCATGCTGTACGAGTGCCCAGGGCTCGACCAAGTGACGTTGGCGCAGCGCGTTGCGCTCGACACCTCGACGACGGCCGATATCGCGGCCCGGCTCGAAGCGAAAGGGTGGATCGTCAGAGAAGTCCTGCCACGACGCCAGCGCAGGCTGCTCCTCACGCCGGCCGGCGAGGCGTTGCTCGCGCAGGTGATGCCGGAGGTGGCACAGCTTCGGGCCGGCCTGTTCGAAGGCATGGGCGAGGCCGACGCACTCGAATTCGTTCGCTTGTTGCGCAAGTTCGTTCACCTGAACAACGAGCAGAGTCGTGCGCCGCTGCGCACGGAGCAATCGCAGCGATAGTTATACGCTATAATTTCCTTCCAATTTCATGACAAGGCGCGCGTGCGCTGTTCATCGTTCGTCTCCCGCGATGCCTTGTCTCCCGCCCCCGTGACGCAATGCCCGCTTTGCCATGCCTGCCAGACCCACGCTGACCGCCGCCGACACCACCGCTGAGGAGCCGTTCGACCAGTCCGAACTGCTCGACCTCGTTGGCTACAACATTCGGCGTGCTTACCTTGTCATGCAAGCCGATTTCGAAGCGAGCATGGCTAAGCTCGAACTGCGGCAGGCGGAATTCGGCGTGTTGTCGTCGTTGCGCGGTAACCCCGGTGTCAACCAGAAGACGCTGGCCGATGCGCTGGCGCTCGCGCCGCCGAACCTCGCGATTCTGCTCGATCGGCTGGAGGCGCGCGGCTTGGTCGTGCGGCAACGGAGTACGGACGACAAGCGCGTGCAGCTGGTTTCACTCACGCCGCAAGGCGTGCGCCTCCATGCGCGGGCGCTCAAGGCTGCGGCTCAGGCGGACGCGCGGTCGACAGGTGTGCTTTCACCGGCCGAAGCCGAGCAATTGAAAACGCTGCTGCGCAAGATGTTCGTGCGGCGAGACGGATAACCGCACGAGCGTATGGCGAGAGGACTGCACCGCTCCAGCGCAGCCGGGTGTGTAGCTGCAGGTCGCGGTGCCCCCAGGCCTAGAAGCGGGTCTGCATACCGACCCGTGCGATCAATTGCGATGCGCTGCTCGACGGGACCATCACTGAATTGATTTGTGCGTTGGCCCCTGTGTTCGTACGCTGATAGACGGCCGCCGCATATACGCTCGTGCGTTTCGACAGCAGGTACGTCAACATGCCGGTGACCTGGTGAGCGTGATTGTTGTCGACCACGTCGTTGCCCTTCATGTACGAATAACCACCGCTGACATGCAGCGACCCGATCGGGTAAAGCGCGCCCACTTCGATCTGCCAAACCGAAGCACCGTTCAGGCTGTTGTGTACGGTCGTAAGGAGTGCTGTCGTTGTCAGGTTTCCAAACTCGGCGTGCGTGCCGACGCCCCAGTTGCGCACGCTGACCTGGCCCGTCGGCAGGATCGTCTTCACGTTCGTGTAGGCCGCATTGACGCCAAAGGCTGCGTTGCCGTAGTTCAGGCCAACACTCGCCGTGTTGCCGGCGCCGACCGAGCCGGCCACGTTACCGAAGCCGTACAGGACCCCAGCCGAAAATCCGTGATACGTCGGGCTCGTGTATTTCACCGAGTTTTGGACGCGCTGGCCGGATACGCGGTCCCAGTCGAACGCCCCGGTCGGATTGTTCGGCAGGCCGAGCTTCGTGAAAGGACCATTGCGGAAGTCGTAGATCCCCAGCGTGTAGAAGGCTGCATCGTCCAAGCCGAACAGCAACGAGTCGAACATGAAGTCGTACTGATTGCCGAGCGTCAGTCGCCCGAGGCGCGCGCTGTCGAGCCCGACGAGGGCAGTACGGCCGAACAGCCCCTGACCCGGCATCGTTTCGCCGTTACCGAGCACGAATTGGTTCGTCAGCTCGAAGACGGCCGAGTTGCCGTCGCCGAGATCCTCCTTGCCTTTCAGTATGAGCAGATTCGGCACGGGAATGCCGTCATCGAACTTGAACGTATGACTTCCGCCCTGATTGCTGACATACGATACGCCGGCATCGAGGAGGCCGCTGATCGTGACGCTGCCTTGCGCGCAAACTTGTTCGGCGGACAGCAACGTGACTGCAAGACAGATCATCTTCAATTTCACTTTCGTCTCCTTACCTTGATGATGTGGCGTTTCGATTCGCCATCCTTGTTGTGTCGCCTCAGGCGAGATCGCGCGAAGGGTGCGGCTGCGCGGCCGGGGTTACGTCTCGCCGCAGGCGCGGAGCCGTTTCGCGCAAGAAGATGGACACCGCACCGCACAGCACGAACCCGCCAAGTGCGAAATCGAGCGTGGAAGGCAGGCCGAAGTGCTGCGCAATGAATCCGGCGATAGCGGGGGCAAGACCGCCCCCGAAGATCTCGCCTGCGCCCGAGACGAAGCCCACCGAGGAGGCGACGAGACCCACCGGTGCAGCTTCCGTTGCGATAGGTCCTGCAATCAGGCCAAGCAGCCCGAGCGCAAAGGTCGAGATGCCGAACAGCAGCACGAACAGCAATTGCGGATTGGCGCCGGTTTTGGAGAATACATAGAGCAGTGCGCTTGCCGCGATCGACGCCATCAATGCGGCGTTGCGCCGGCCGATATGATCCGAGAGACCCGCGACGCAGAACGAGCCCGCGAATCCGCCGAAGCCGATCGCCGACACGACGAATCCCATCTTCTGCGTGTCCAAATGAAGGACCTCGACGAGATAGGTCGGCACCATGGCACTGACTACGAAGATACCGGCCATCGCGCAGAGAATGGCGAGCGTGGCGAGCCGCACGTTCCGGCTCGCGAAAAGCGTAGACCACTGCGGCCGGCTACTTGCGGAGCGGTCCGCGTCCTGCCGGGCATGCGTCGGCGCGTCCTTTAGCGTCCGGGCGATCAGCAGCGCGACGATCAGGCCCGGTACCGCCGAAATCATGAAGACCCAGTGCCAGGAAGGCACGATTCGCAGCAGCTGCGTCGCGAGAATCGGCGCAAGGCCAAGGCCCAGCAGCGAAAACATACTGAGTTGGAGGCCCTGATTGAGCCCGCGGCGCGCCGGCAACGATGCCTCGGCCGTGGCAGCGATGCTGACCGGGGTAAAGGCGCCCTCGGCCACGCCCATCACCGCGCGGATCAGCATCAGGCTCGCAAAGCCCGTCGCAAGCCCCGACACGCTAGAGAGCAGCGAGAACGCGACCATGGTCGTTACGAGAATCCGCTTGCGACCGATGCGGTCCGAGATGGGCCCCATCGCGATTGCCCAGACACCCCATGCGACACTCAGGATGCCGATCAGACTGCCGAGCTGCTGAAAGTTGAGCCCGAGGTCGCGCATCATGTGCGGGAACAGCGGCGCTACGATCCAGCGATCGACACCCACAAAACCAAAGCCGAGACCGAGCAGGATCAACGTCTTGCGTTCGTAGGCGGTGTCGTGCACAGCGGCGGGGGCGCCTATGCTTTGCTGCAAATCGGGATGCATCGTATGTCTCCTGTCCGAGGATGGATATCCGTCGTGGTAGTTATGTTGTATAACAGTGTGGGCATGCGCCGAATTGGGAACTACTGCAAGGCGTCCTCCCGCCGCAAGAGCGTTCGGCGCAGAAACTCGGCAGCGCGTTCGAATGCACGCGCCGAGGCCGGCAGCACGCCGGCCATTTCGACAAACCCGTGGATCATGCCGGGCAACTCCACGTATTCGACCTCGACACCTGCTCGTTCGAGCGCATCGCGATAGTGCCGGCCCTGATCCCGTATCGCATCGCACTCGGCGGTGAAGATCAGCGTGGGCGGCAGTCCCCGATGGTTCGGCGCCCTCAGCGGAGAAATGCGCGGATCGAACGGATCGCACGTGGTCAGAAATTTCTCCGAGAAGAACGTCATCAGTTCGAGTGTCAGCGGGGGCACGGCGCCGTTTTCGCGGAGCGAGTCGAACGCCAGCGAAGCGGGTGACAGGTCGGTGCCCGGATAGAACAGGACCTGGGCGCGAAGCGTGACGTCGGTGTCGCGGAAGTGGAGGGCGCATACCGCGGCAAGGCCCCCACCCGCGCTATCGCCCGCTACAGCCATTCGCATCGGATCGAGGCCGAGCTCGAGCGCGTGCTCGAAGATCCAGCGCACAGCCGCGAGGACGTCGTCGGGCCCGGCGGGGGCAGGGTGCTCAGGCGCGAGCCGATAGTCGACAGCGACGACGGCGCATTGCGCACCATGAGCGAGCCGCCGGCAGACGCGGTCATGGCTGTCGAGATCGCCGATCACCCATCCGCCGCCATGCAGGTAGACCGTGACCGGGAACGGCGATGCCGCCGCGGTTTCCGGCAGATAGAGACGCAACGGTATCGGACCTGCCGGGCCCGGCGCATGAAGATCGCGCACCTCGCGCATCGAAAGCGGCGCTCCGCCGAGCATGGCACCTACCTCACGATATGCCGCGCGTGCCGCCTCGACGGACAGCGATTCGAATGAGGGTACTCCGCTGCGGGCCATTTCCGCCAACAATGCGGCGACATCGGGTGAAAGGCGCGTGGGATCGAACGGATCGCTCTTCATGAATTGCCTCGATTAAGTTAGTAGTCCATAATTTATTGGATGGAGCGGCCGTGCTGCAGGCTTTCGAAAAGACGGGGTTAGCCGGTGCTTACGCCGGGTCGACCAGCATTAGTGCATCAAGCGCAATGACACCCTTGCCGCGCGGGTAGACCACGACTGGATTCAGGTCGATCTCGCGAATTCGCGGCTCGGACTGCAACAACGCGCCAAGGCGAACGACGACCTGCGCGAGTGCTGCCACGTCGAGTGCCGGCGAGCCGCGAAATCCGTCGAGCAACGGTGCCCCGCGCAACTGCGCAATTTCGCGCACAACAGCGTCGGCGGTGAGGTCGTGTGCAAGCAGCCGCACGTCCCGTGTCACTTCGGCGCTTACGCCGCCGAAGCCCACAAGCATCACGGGGCCCCACTGCGGATCCTGGCGCGCACCGACGATCATTTCGACGCCGCGTTCACCCATCGCTTCGATCAGTACTCCTTCGAGCGGGATGCCGGGTGCGTGGCGGGCGATATTCTCGTGCAAGGTGTCCCATGCGCGACGCAACGCGGCATTGCTGTCCACGCCGAGCAATACGCCGCCGACATCGCTCTTGTGGCTGAGCGCCGGCGCTTGCGCCTTCAGCGCGACGGGATATCCGATGCGTGCTGCGATCGCCTCGGCACCGGCAAGATCGGTGGCGAGCTCGCCGCGCGCGAACGGGATGCCGAGCGGTGCCAGTGCGCGCTTCGCGCGATACTCTGGCACGACGGTGCCCGTTTCCGGCAAGTCCGCTCGAACCGTATCGCTGTTGACGGCAGTGAAATCGCGCGCCGCCCGCTCCGCAAGGCGTGTCATGGCGCGCAGTGCGCGTTCGGTGCTGGGAAAGTAAGGTATCCCGAGCGAGCGCATCTCGTCGATATATTCGGGCGGCACGGCGGCACCTTCATCGAGGCCCGCGCAGATGACGGGCTTGCCCGGCCCCAATTCGCGAACGGCACGCAAGACGGGCGGCATCTTGATGGCGCTCGTCACGGGGTCCGTCTGAATCAGGCCGACGACGATGGAGGCGAAGCGCTCGTCCTCGAAGAGCGCCGACAGCGTGCGATAGTACAGATCCGGATCGACGAGCCCTTGTGCCGTTAGATCGAGCGGGTTGCTCACCGCGACGAACACCGGCATGGCGGCGCGTAAGGCGGGCGCGCTCGCGTCGTCGATGCGCGGCAAGGCGAGCCCGAGCGCTTCGCAAAGATCGAGGCAAAGTGCTTTGAACGCGCCGGACTCGCCGAGGATGGCCGTACCGTGGCCGGGCAGGCGCGGGCAGCGCAGCGCAATCTCTGCGATATCGCCGAGTTCTTCGAGCGTCTGTGCGATGACCACGCCCGCACGCTCGACCTTCGTCGTCATGACCGCGTGGTCGCCTGCCATTGCACCGGTATGCGTGGCGGCCGATTAGCGTGCTGCACTGCTTTTGCCGGGGTGCAGCAGCACGAGCAGCTTGCCGGCGTCCCGAGCGCGGCGCGCTACGTCGAGCAGCCGTTGGGGCTCGCGGAACTGTTCGGCGATCATCGCAATGACACGCGTGCCTGGATCGTCGAGCAGAAATTGTGCGTAGTCCTCGATATGACTGGCCGCCTCGTTGCCGGTCGACACCGCGTACGACAGTGGCAGCTTCCGGCTCGTGAGCGTCGTGTTCAGCACCGCCATCATCGCGCCGCTTTGGGAAAGAATCCCGATGGCCGGCCGCTCCGTCTTGCCGCCTGCCGGTGCTGCGCCAAGACTCGTTTCGATGAATGTAAGCGCAATGCGGTCGACATAGTTGATGCAGCCGAGGCAATTCGGACCTTCGACGAGCATGCCCGACGCCGCGGCGATTCGTTCGATCTCGCGTTGCTGCGCGATGCCTTCTGCGCCGGCTTCCGCAAACCCCGCGGAAAAAATCACCACCGCGCCCACATCGCGCTCGGCAAGTTCGCGTACTGCATCGAGGACGGCCGGTTGCGGGATGGCGAGCACCGCAACGTCGACGCCACGGGGCACCTGCGCAATCGAGGCGAGGCACGGACGGCCGTTGATTTCCGCGCGTTTCGGATTGATCAGATGGATTGCGCCGTCAAAGCCATTGCGTTCGAGGTTGGCGAGTACCGATGCCCCCAGTGCGCCCGGTGTCGGCGAGGCGCCGACGATTGCGACCGAGGACGGGCGCAGCAGGCGTGCGATCGATGCGTTGCCCGCTGCGCGGGGCGATGAAATCGTAGTCATGCTGCTGCTCCCGCACTCAGGATCGCTGTTTCGACAGATCGTACTCGCCGAGTCCCGGCTTGTAGGTCTTATCGTCGAGAAACTGCTTCAGACCTTCCTTGCGGCCGTCGTCGAAGCTGTTGGCGGCTTCCTGCGCCCGCACGAGGAAGTCCTCTGCATTGTCGTACGTCATTTCGCGTACGCGGCGCACGGCGTCCTTGGTTGCCTTCAGTGCGACCGGGTTCTTCTTCAACAGCGCCTGCGCAACGTCCGAGACGCGGGCATGCAGTTTTTCGAGCGGCAGCGCTTCGTTCACGAGTCCCCACTCGGCGGCGGTGCGGCCGTCGATGTTTTCGCCGAGCATGGCGTGATACATCGCGCGGCGGAAAGACAGCAGTTCTGCGGCCACTTTCGAAGCACCGCCGCCGGGAAGAATGCCCCAATTGATTTCTGACAGACCGAAACGCGCCTCCTCGGCCGCGAACGCCAGATCGCAGGCGAAGAGCGGTCCGTAGCCGCCGCCGAAGCACCAGCCGTTGATCATCGCGATCGTCGGCTTTTGGTACCAGCGCAAGCGGCGCCACCACCCGTAGCTTTCACGCTGGGCCTTGCGGGTGCCGGCCAGCCCGTGCGCCTCGGTATCCCGGAAGTACTCCTGAAGGTCCATGCCCGCCGTCCATGCGCTGCCCTCGCCGGTTAAAACGAGCACGCCCACGTCGGGGTGGAATTCGAGTTCGTCGAGGACTTCCATCATGCGCCGGTTCAATGCCGGGCTCATCGCATTGCGCTTCTCAGGCCGGTTGAATTTGACCCAGGCGACGCCCGCTTCGATGGTGAAGGCGACGGTCTGTTCTTCGGTTTGACTGCTCATGCGTATTTCCTCGATTTCAAATGAAAGCCGGCGCGAGCGGCCCGCGCGCCGCGGGCCGTTGCAACGACGGTCAGAACGGATACTGCGGCACCGCATCCTTGACGGTAACCCACTGCCAATGCG
>CBJMQH010000241.1:0-8022 GCA_966431825.1 uncultured Trinickia sp. | reverse complement strand
GTTTCCGCCTAGAGTCGTAGGAATCCCCGGCATTCATGCCGGGGAGGATGTCAATTGGACATCGAAATGGTGTATCGGCGAGTGGGATCGCCCTGATGGCGAGTGCCAAATGCCGCATTCGGTGCGACCTAAAGCGGGAATATGCCGTGCGTTGCACCGACATTGGCTAATGCTTTCGGGTCAAGCACTTAGCGAATGTGCCCGCCGCTTATTCACAGCCTTGCCAACAAAAACTGGGGATAAATGGCGATGATGCTCGACCGATGCGCGTCGTGAGCCGACAGGTCTGGACCGCGCCTTCAGCCGATCTCGCTTTCGGTCAGCGCGGCCCAGTCGTTGACGGCGCGTTCGGCGATACATGCTTCACCGTTGATTGGTGCGGGGTTGTCGGCGGGTTTGAAGACGTGTTCGCCTTGGGCGAAGGCGTCGCCGGATAGCGCGCACGTACCGGCGGCGGCAGCTTCGGTTAGTGCCCAGCTTTGCTCGCAGTAACAACAACGACCGGCTTCGCGCCATGAAACGGTTAGCGTGCGGTGACTTGGCCTTTCGAGAATGCGCACGCTGACGGAGGCGGTGTCCGAGTGACGGTCCGCTCGCTTCTCGGGCGTCGTGGCTGGACGTTTCTGTCGTTTTGCTGGCATGGATGTCCTTCGACGCGATGCGTCGTTGCGTCGTTGCGTCGTTGCGTCGGCGCGCAGTAGCGCGCTGGGCCGGGAACCGGCTAGACGATGCCGAGGGGCAATGCGCTGCCGTGGCGCTCGACCAGCGTGTCGAGGCGTGCACTTGCCTTCGCTATTGCTTCGAGCCGTGTCTCGCACAGCTGCCGTTCATGTTCGTTGACGATCTGCCTGAGCGCTTCGCTTGCCGGTTCGGGAAAGGACCAGAGGTCCGATTGACTGCCTGCTGCGAAGACCTCGGCGAGCGTGATTTCGGCGTTGCGTAGCGCGTCCACGTCGAGCTGGCCGTGGCCGGCTTCCGTCAGCAGGCGGGTCAGGATGACAAGGCTCGCGAGCCGACGCGCGGCGGTGGCGTTCGCGCGGCCGCGCAGCGCCATCTCGAGTGCAATGCGCGACGGGAGCATGAGTGCGTCGACATCGGCGCGGGGCATGGGCAAGTAGAGCATCTTCGAGCGCTGCGCGTGCGCGGCGGAAGGAGTCTTGCGGGCTTTAACCTTCTTTGAAATCGGCATGTCGGGCTGTCTGGAGCGAAGCGTAGGCCCGACATAGGGGCGCTTGCGCGCAAATCAACCGCCGCGCCATTTCCTGATAGCAGATTCAGCAGAATCTGACCCGGCGCAACCTCGGTCCGCTGGAATAGATCGACGGAAACGATTCAGGACGCCTGCGTTGTGTCCTTTTACCCAAATAGTCGTATAGGGTCCCGTGGTGCTGAGAGGGCGAGTCCGGTAGCATACGCGCGCATTTGGGTGAGCGATGGCCCGGTCCTCCGCGAATCAAGTCCGCGTCAAATGAGATGAATCGCTTTGAGCCCGATCTGCTCGATAACTTGTTCGGTGGCGATTTGCAGGTTGACGTGAAACTGGAACTGGGTGCCCAGTCTACGAATGCGCTTGCTTCGCGATCCAGGCGTTGCTGGTGGTGCACCCAGCTTCGGGGCCGGCCAGTTTCGATGCCATGCTGCAACCGTCCACGTTGCGATATCCGGTGACGCGCGCACGCGCGAAGCGGCCTTGAGGGAAGGCCCCGTGAGGGCGGGGCTTGGGCTAGGCGACAAAACAATATTCTGGGAACCAGATGGAAAACCTGCTGCCGTACTACGAGCGCGAGCTGTCGTACTTGCGCCGCTATTCGGGGGAATTTGCAGAGCGTTATCCCAAGATCGCTGGCCGCCTTGCGCCAAGAGATGTTCAAGGCGACGATCCGCATATCGCGCAGATGATCAGTGCGGTGGCGTTGCTCGATGCACGCATTGCCAAGAAGATTGACGATGACTTCGTGCAGGGTGTCGAAGCGTTGTTCGAGGTCCTGCATCCCCACTATCTGCGGCCGTTCCCTTCGTGCTCGATTGCGCAATTGTGCTGTGATGCGTCAACGGTTGGACCGCGGACATACAAGGTCGCGCGCGGCACCGAGTTGCACAGCCGCTCGATCAACGGTGTGCCGTGCCGATTCAGAACCGCGTACGACGTGACGCTAGCGCCGCTTGCGATGAGCGAAGCGCGATATATCCCGGCCGCTGCCGCACCGATTCCGCTCTCGGTGGATGCGGCAGGGATCATTTCACTCACCTTCGAAACGACGACTGCGCGGGGAGTTTTAGGCGCGTTCGGTCTGCGCAAGGTCCGGGTGCATTTGGACGGAGAGTCGTCCTTCGTTGCCGCGCTCGCCGACGGACTGTTCGTCCATGCGCTCGCGAGTTATGTCGAAGCAGATGGCGACGGCCGCTGGAAGCGGTTGCAGACTTTGCCCATTGCGCAGGCGGGTTTCGGCGCAAACGATGCGCTGCTTGACTACCCGATGCGCTCGCACCCGGCATACCGGCCATTGATCGAATACTTCGGTTTCCCCGAGAAATCCGATTTTGTCGATGTCGATCTGGGCGCAATGCTGGACATGGCAGGGGCTTGCCGCAGTGTCACGCTTCATGTGGTGCTCAGGGAGGGCCGAGCGAACCTGCATGCGGCACCGCTGCTAGAAACGTTGTCGACCGCGCATTTCAAGCTGTTCTCGACGCCGGTCGTCAACTTGTTTGGACAGCACGGTGCACCGATTCGCGTGACGCACCAGCAGGTCGCGTATCCGGTGTTAGCGGATGCCCGCCGCGCGAGCGCATACGATGTCTACTCGATCGATTCCGTCAGCCTTGTTCGCCAACGGCAAGGGTACGACGAGGTGGCCGAGATGCGGCCACTGTTTTCCCGGCACTACGTCGACGAACAGCAGTCAGCGCGATATTGGGCTGCGCGCCGTGACGAAGCCGTTGCTGTGCTAAGCCCTGGCTACGAAACGGAGATTTCGGTGATCGATGCCGGCTTCGATCCGAGCGAGGTGTGGACAGATACGTTGAGCATCGAGCTGACATGCACGAACCGCGATCTGCCTGCGAGGCTCGCGGTGGGACTTGCGGGTGGTGATTTGTTCATGGCAAGCAGTGCTGAGCATCTGCCGCCTCTTGTTATTGCGATGCTACGTCGGCCAACGCATGCGCTGCGCTTCGAGCGCCGCGACGCCTTGCCGTTGCGACTGGCCTCGCACCTCGCGCTCGATCACCTGTCGTTGGCGGATTTGAGCCTTTCAGCGCTCAAGGCGGCATTGGCCCTCTACGACGTGCGACGCTCGGCGGTGACCTCGCGTTATATCGACGGAATTGTCGGGGTGCAGTCGCGTGATGTCGAGATTGAGCTGCCGGGCAACCCGTTCGTGACCTCGGTGCAGGGCCTCGAATTGCGGCTCACCATCGACGAAAACCATTTCGTTGGGGCGAGCATTGCCGCGTTCGTCGGCGCCCTTAATTCCTTTCTTGGCTACTACGTACAGATGAACAGCTTTGTGCAGTTGACCGTCGTCTCGAAGAACACCGGCGATGAGGTCATGCGATGCAAGCCGCGCAGCAGTGAGCATATACTCACAGGAGCCGGCGCATGAAAGCCCACTATGACGATTACGACGGCGACGTACTGCGGCGCTATTACGAGCAGGAACTTGAGCTGCTACGCCGGGACATGCGGGCGTTTGCGCAGCGGCATCCCGAGGCGGCGGCGCGTCTGTCGATCAATAGCGATGGGCGTTCTGAGGATCCGAGCGTCGAGCGATTGGCGCAGTCTGCGGCGCTGCTTCATGCGCGCCACAGCGCGAAGATCGATGACGACTATCCGGAGTTGTCCGAAGCATTGATCGAACGGACCTATCCGCAATACTTGCGTCCATTTCCATCATGTTCGGTTGCGCAGTTCGACATTGGCGGGATGTTCGAAAGCCGGACGGAATCGGTTTTGATCGAGCGCGGTACGTCGTTGGAGACGAATGTCGGCCGATGCGTTTTCCGCACCGCCTACGACGTGGCGCTTGCGCCACTGCGTATCACACGCGCGAAATTCAGTGCTACGCCGACAGCGCCGCCCACCGCGAAACTGCCGCCCGATGCGAGTGGCGTGGTGTCGATGACATTCTGCTCGGCGAAGCGCGATGGTCGCCTCGACATTGCAACGCCCGCCACCCTGCGTATCCACTTGGCGGGCCAAGCCACCGTCGTAGCAGCACTGATCGATACGATGGTGTTGCGCACGGCGCGCGCGTATGTGGAAGACAGCGAGGGGCGTTGGACGCGCTTGGCGGACCTGCCGGTCCGGATGGTGGGATTCGGTCCGAACGATTGGTTGTTTACCGACGCGAAGGAGCCCGGACAAGCCTTCGGACTGCTTGGCGAATACTTTGCGTTCGCACAACGTTTCCATTTCGTCGATATCGACTTTGCACCGCTGTGTGCGCTCGTGCCCGAGGGCGAACTCACGCTGCATCTGGTGGCAGCCGGCGTTGCGCAGAGTGCGCGAACGGCGCAGCAATTGGCCCATTTCTCCGCGGACAACCTGAAACTGTTCTGTACCCCCGTGGTAAACCTCTTTGAGAAGAAGGGCGTTTCGGTCGGCTGCGATCTGGCGAGCGGCATGTGGCCGATTCAGGCGCAAGGCAAGAACGATGCGGTTACCGAGGTCTGGTCTGTCGAAGAGGTTTCGACTCAACGTGGGGTTCTCTTGTGCCCGTCTGCCGCGCTGATCGCCAGTCAAGCCAGCAATGCACGTCCGAGGTGGACACTTGTGCAAGCCAATGGGCCAGCGTCAGACCTGCCTGTGCGGGCGGCAGCGCTGCACCTTGACGGACCCGATGGGCGGCCGGTAGCACCGAACGATGGCATTGGCGTGCTGCAGGCTGACTTCACATGCACGAATGGAGACCTGCCTCCTACATTGCCTGTCGGCGCGCCGATGGGGGATATCAAGCTGGAAGGCCAAGCGGCGGCCGCAACCAAAGTCTCGCTGCTTCACGTGCCGACACCTGCGATGCGGCTTTCCCGCCGCAACGGTGCGCTATGGAGACTGATTGGTCAGCAGAGCAAGCACGTTGTCCAATTGAGCCAGGCCGGCTTGCCGGCGTTCAAGCAGTTGCTTCAGCAATTCGCCGCGTTGTCTCCGCCGCAGGCAAGACATATCGATGGAATCAAGGGGTTGCGCCATCGGGCCGTCATGACACTGATGGCGAGAAAGCCGCAGCCGGCGATGGTTCGAGGGATCGAGATCACCATGGAAATCGAAGAGCAATTGTTTGTCGCGAACAGTATCGCGGTATTCGCTCGCCTCATGGAACGGTTCTTTGCGCCTTACGTGAGCACGAATAGCTTCATTCAGTTGGTTTTCGTCTCAGTCGGCGGTACAGCCTTGTGGCGAGGCCAGCCCGTCCGCGGTGGTGCTGCGCAGCTGTGAAGCATGACGGCGGGATGCGGCAAGTATTGCCGAAAACTTTTGTGATGCGGAAATAGTTTCTTCTGTCGTCTGTTTTCTCTAATAACGCTGTACGGGTTTTGAGAGAGCCGCGATTCTGTGTAGAATCGCGCGACTCTGAATGCCGGCACACGTCGGGCTCGCCTAATGAACGCAAATTTTTCTGTCCAAGATCTCCGCAAAATCGCGACCGGAATGCAGAACAACCGGCTCTTGACGCTTTCGTTCCCGCAGGGCGATGCGCCGTACGAGATCTTGTTGGTCAATCGCCTCGAAGGCGACGAGTCGCTATCGCGCGACTTCAACTTCATTATTGAGATACTGTCGGACAACGCGCAGCTGGACCCGAAGGAATTTGTCGGCAAGCAGATCACGGTGCAATTGCTGCGCAATGACGGAAGTTTCCGGTATTTCAATGGCTACATTTTCAAGTTCCGGCTGGTGCGCACGGATGGCGGGATTGCGTTTTACGAAGCCGATATCGGCCCGTGGCTTCGTTATCTGACGCTGCGCAAGAACAATCGGCTGTTTCTCGATCGATCGATAGGCGACCAGACCGCGGCGATCTTCAATGACTACGGCGTGCTGGCGGCGTGGGACTGGAAGGTGTATCAGAAGGACCCGCCGATGACGATGGCGTGCCAGTTCGACGAGCACGACCATAACTATGTGCATCGGCGCTGGGAGCATTCGGGCCTGTTCTACCTGTACGAGCACACGGCGAGGGAGCACAAGCTGATTCTGTCGGACCCGGTGCGGCCCGAGCAGGAAATCGACGGCGGCAGCCCCGAAATCGCTTATCAAAGTGCAGCGGGTTCGCAGGAAGCGGATGGCATTGCGTCTTGGTCGCCGATGGAGCAGGCCACGTCGACGCACATCGCGCAGGCGTACGCCAATTTCAAGGCGCGCAATCTGAACGCGCAGAGCGGCGGATTGGTTGATGCTCGGACCGACGCCTGGCGCGACAACGGCGGGCAAAAGCTGGAGTGGTACGAGTATGCGGGCGCGTACGGACACCGGAACACAGAGGATGGGCTGGAGCAAACGAGCCGGCGCATCGAGGCGATCGAAGCCGTTGCACGGCAGTACGAAGCAAGCGGCAATAACCGCTTCGTGATGCCAGGGCGGTGGTTTCAGCTGACGGACCACTTCGGGTACCCGCTGAGCCGCAACCATTTCGACGATCAATATCTGATCACGTCTGCGTATCACGTTGCGACGAATAACTACCTGCAAGGTGTCGGTGCTGAGGCGACGTACAGCAACCGGTTTCGGTGTGTGAGCCGACGTACGCCGTGGCGGCCGGTGCGTGGATACAACAGCGTCGACACGCGCATCCTGGCGCCGCAGACTGCGACCGTCGTGGGGCCTGAGGGCGAGAGTCTGTACACGGACGAGTACGGGCGTTGCCTGCTGCAATTCCATTGGGACCGCGAGGGGAAGTACACGACGTGGGTCCGCGTGTCGAGCGGGTGGGCCGGTGGCGGGCAGGGCATGAGTGCGCTGCCGCGGATCGGGTCCGAGGTGGTCGTGATGTGGTTGGATGGGAATCCTGACCATCCCATTGTCATCGGTCGCGTGGGGAACGTGGCGAATTTGCCGTCGTGGAAGCTGCCGCACCAGCGCGCGCTGACGGGGATTCGCAGCCGCGAACTGGTGGGGAATGTTGGCAATGAGGTCGGCGGTCGTAGCAACCACTTGGTTTTTGACGATACGGCCGATGCGATTCAAGCTCAGTTGAAGAGCGACCATGCGGTCAGTCAGCTGTCGCTCGGGAGCATTACGCGCATCGAAGACTGGCAGGGCCGGCAGGATGCGCGCGGCGAGGGGTTCGAGCTGCGGACCGATGCGGTTGGGGCGATTCGTTCCGGTAAGGGCATGTTGGTCAGTACCGAGGCCCGGCCCGCCGGGAGATCGCATATTGCGGATGTGAGTGAGCCGGTGTCGCGGCTTGCAAACGCGCAGACGCTGCACGACGAGCTCGGCAGGCTCGCTCACGAAAGTGGTGCTCAAGACGAGAAGGGTGACCAGCGCACCGTGGCCGACGCGCTACGGACGCAGGTGGACGGGATCAAGGGGAGCGGCGGTGGCCGCGCCGATGGCTCGTTTGCCGAAATGAATGAGCCCCACCTGTTGCTCGCGGGTGCGCGCGGGATGCAGGCGACGACGCCTGCCACGGTGCACGTCAATGGCGGCGACCACGTTGCGTTGACCGCGGGGCAGAACGTATCGATCGCAGGTGGCGGATCGCTGTTTGCAAGTGTGGTCGCCAAGATCAGCTTGTTTGCGCAACGTGCCGCGATCAAGGTTTCGGCTGCGATGGGCGACATTATTCTTCATGCGATCAGCAGCTCGATCAAGCTCGAGTCCGCCAAGTCGATTCAGCTTCTGACCAAGGTTGTTCAGATCACCGGCGTCGAAAAGTTGGAGTTGCAGGGCGGAAAGACGCGAATCGTGCTGGACGACAGCGGTGCGCAGATTTTTACGCCGGGCAAGTTTGTGGCCTTCGCGTCGTCGCACTCGTTGCCCGGGCCGCAGGATTCGCCTGTCAATCTTGCACCCAAAGG
>CBJMQH010000240.1:0-8042 GCA_966431825.1 uncultured Trinickia sp. | reverse complement strand
GCGAGCAACCTGCCACGCGCGACTATACTTTCACGTCGATCCGCCGTGCGGTCGCCGAGCTCGCCGTGCATTTCCCCTTCTACCGCATGTAGCCGCGCAACGGCATACGGACGGCGGCCGACGAGGCGTACTTCCAGCAGGCGATGGCCGGCGCACGCGCATGCCTGCCGCCGGGCGATCACGACGTGATCGCGCGCATCGACGGATGGCTCGGGAGCGAAGCCGCTGCCGACGAGCGCGGCGCAGCGAACACGGCCACCGAAGCCGCCGCATCGCGCAACACCGGCAACGGCGCAAGCGGGAACGCACCGCAGAGCCGCGAGCGCCGCACCGCCGCGACGCTGTTCGCGCAATTGACCGCCCCGCTCGCCGCGAAAGCGCTCGAAGACACCGCCTATTACCGCTATGGGCGCCTGCTCTCGCGCAATGAGGTCGGTGCAAGCCCCGGCGAATTCGCATTGACGGTCGAGGCATTCCACGCAGCCAATCTCGAGCGCGCGCGCCGCTTCCCGCATGCGCTCGTTACGACGGCCACCCATGACCACAAGCGCGGCGAAGACGTGCGGGCACGTTTGGCAGTCCTCAGCGAGATTGCCGACGAATGGGCCGCGACACTGCGTGCCTGGTCGACGTTGAATGCGCCGCATCGCCGGGGGCTCGACGGCGCCCCGCCAGCGGTCGGTGTCGGCGGCGATGCGCCACGCGATTGGGCGCCGGGGCCGACGGCCGAGGCCATCCTCTATCAGACGCTCGTGGGCTGCTGGCCCTATGACCTCGAGCCGAGCGATGCCGCCGGAATCGAAGCGTTGGCGCAGCGTGTGGCTGCCTGGCAGGAAAAAGCGCTGCGCGAAGCGAAGCTGCGCACAAGCTGGCACGCACCGCAGGAACGTTACGAAGCGGCAGCGCGTGCGTTTCTATTCGACATCCTCGGGCCGCAGCGCCGCGACGGATTTCTGCGCGAACTGTCTGCCTTCGTCCGCCGGATCAGCCGGGCGGGTGCAGTGAACAGCCTGTTACAGACGATCCTGCGCACGACGGTGCCCGGGGTGCCCGATCTTTATCATGGCACCGAACTATGGGACTTCAGTCTTGTGGACCCCGACAACCGGCGCCCCGTCGACTTCGCGCAACGTGCGGCCTGGCTCACGCAGACGCCGCCGAGCGAACAACTGGCGAACTGGCACGATGGCCGTGTCAAGCTCGGCATCGTGCATCGCGCGCTGACGCTGCGCGCCGTGTCGCCGGCCCTCTTCCTTGCGGGAATGTACGTGCCGTTGAACGTTTCGGGCCCGCGGGCGAAGCATGCCATCGCTTTCGCTCGGCGACACGGCGACGCATACGCGATCGTCATCGGCACACGCTTGTCGGCCACGCTGCTGCCGACAGATGGCGATGTACCGCTCGTTCCGCCCGATGCATGGGAGGACACCTACGTCACATTGCCGCGGGCCTTGGCAGGCCGGGCCCTTTTCGATTGCCTGAGCCCTTGCGCACCCAAAGCCGACGCAGCCGGCCGGCTCCCGCTGGCCGATGCACTGGCTGCGCTACCCGTTGCACTGCTCGTCGAAGAGGGCGTGCCGGCGCGCTGAGCGGTGCACGCAGGCACAGCCACTCACGACGGAAGGGCTCCCGCCACGGGCACGCGCATCACGAGCGACGATTGCTCGCGATCGAGGGTCTGCCCCTGCTCGAACGTGCCCCCGTGGGCAGACGCCACGCGCTGCGGCAGTGCCAGCACCCAGGCGATACGCCCTGCCTCTCGCTGCAGTTGGATCTGCTTGCGCGCGAAGCGCTCGAACGTGTGAGGCAGCTCGGTGTCGGCCAGCGCTGCGAAGCTCGTCAGATGATCGATCTGCGTGCGCCAGAAGCCGCCGTCGAATACGCTCGCCACGGTCACGTTCCCCCCGGGCGGGCTCAACTCGACCGCGAACGTCAACATAACCCACAGCGCTTGCGACAAGCGCTCGCGGTCGCCGTCGCATTGGTCGTGCTCGAGCGTCGAATCGAGCTTGATCGTGACGCCGCGGGCGTCAGCGAGCGCCCGACGTACGTCGTCGACGACGCGCTCGAGCAAGCTGCGCGCGGCGAACGGTTCGCGCGCGAGCGGCAACGACTTCGTCTCCGCGCGCGTCGCATCGACGGCCTCCTCCAGCAGCTTTACCTGTTGGTCGACGCCGGAACGAATGCCCGCCAGCGCGCGCTGTGCAGCGGCGTCGTTCGCGTCGAGCTTGCGCTCGAGGACATAGGCCCAGCTATGGATGGCATTCAGGGGGCTGCGCAAGTCATGAGACACGAGGGACAACACATGATCGCGCATGAACAGCGCGGTTTCGGCCCGCAGACGGGCGAAACGTTCGTCGGATGTTGCAGCGGCAACGGCATTGAAGGACGTCGACACGATCGGCCTCTAGTAGAAGTGCGGCGCCCGAACTCTAGCTTGCCTCGACCATCGAGGAGCCACCGGAACATAAACGGTCGGATTGCCGGGACGCCGAAAAGCGCGTTTTATAGAAAACGCCGGGCCGCCCCAATTTTCGTTACTTGCTCGGGGAGTCTCGCTTCAAGGCGACAGGCTTGGGGCGCTCGGTTGTGAGACATTATAGGGCGCGCCGCGCGGCTGTACCTGCGAGCGCCTACAATGGCGGTTTTATCCGAAACGAGGAGCGAACACGATGACGACCGTAACGACTGAATCGGGCCTGAAATACGAAGACCTGACCGTAGGCGACGGCACCGAGGCCACTGCTGGACGTACCGTCAGCGTGCACTACACGGGCTGGCTTACCGACGGACAGAAGTTCGATTCGAGCCGCGATCGCAACGATCCGTTCGCATTCGTGCTGGGCGGCGGCATGGTGATCAAGGGCTGGGACGAAGGCGTCCAGGGCATGAAGGTCGGCGGCGTACGACGCCTCACGATTCCGCCCCAACTGGGCTACGGCGTACGCGGCGCGGGCGGCGTGATTCCGCCGAACGCGACGCTCGTGTTCGAAGTCGAACTGCTCGACGTCTGACGAATCCCGCGGCGAACGGTATGCACGCGGAGCGGCAAACCCTGCACGGCCCAGCCGTTGCGCTGCGCCGGTACAGCCCGGCCAGCGCGGCTGACGTGCATGCATACCATCAAGTCGTACTGGGGCTCGACGGCGCAATGGAAATGGCCGTCAACGGTGTCGCACACCGGATCGACCAGCGCTATGGCTGCTTGATACCGGCGGGCGAGCGACATGAATATGCGGGCCTCGGGCACAACCGGCAGGTCGTGCTCGATCTGCCGCGCGCTTCGCTCGCCCTCGCCGAGCGCTGGTTCGACCGCCCTCTCCTGCTGACGCTCGACGATGCGCTGATGGCGCTCGTCGCCTCGCTTGCTGGCGACGCTGCCTGCGGCAGCCGTGAAGCGCGCCCCGTCGACGATGCCCTCGCCGCTGCCGGCCTCGATTCGCCGGCGCCGCATGAAACGTTCGCCGAACGGCGGACCGCTTGGCACATCGCCACGCAGCTGGCCGCCGCGCTCGCTGAACGCGCCGGCAAGAATAGCGGCATACCCGACGGCTCGGGTCTCGACTATGCGCGCATCGACAGATGGTTGCGCGCGCATCTATCCGAACCACTCCGAGTGACCGACCTTGCCACGCACTGCGGTTTCGGCGTGCGGCGGTTTCATCAACTGTTCGACGAGGCGTTCGGCACCACGCCCCATCGTTACCTTCAACGGCTGCGGCTCGATACCGCGCTGATGCTGCTGCGCGAGCCGCGCCATACGCTGGCCGACGTTGCGCTCGCTGTCGGCTTCGCCGATCAGAGCGCGTTCACGCACGCGTTCACGAAACGCTTCGGCCGCGCGCCGGGGCAGTGGCGCGAGCGGCCGACCACCGCGCGATCGACCTGACGATCGACCTGACGATCGACCTGGCGCTCGATCGGAGCGTTCGATCTATCGGTCGAGGCCACGAGCCAGATCGCCGCAGATATCGCCGGCGTGTTCGAGCCCGATCGCGATCCGCAACAAGCCTTCCGTGATCCCCGCCGCGGCCCGTGCTTCGGGCGTGATGCGGCTATGCGTCGTGGTCGCGGGGTGCGTGATCGTCGTGCGCGTGTCGCCCAGATTGGCCGTGATCGAACAGATCTTGGTGCCGTCGATCACACGCCAGGCGTTTTCGCGCTGCGCCTCGGGCGTATCGCCGTGCACTTCGAACGCCACGACCGAACCGCCGGAGCGTTGCTGACGCTGCGCGAGCGCGTATTGCGGGTGCGATTCGAGTCCCGGGTAGAACACGCGCTTCACTTGCGGATGGGCCTCGAGGAAACGTGCCACGTCCAGCGCGTTCTGCGATTGCCGCTCGGCGCGCAACGACAGCGTCTCGAGCCCCTTCAGCAGAATCCAGGCGTTGAACGCCGAGATCGTCGGGCCTGCACTGCGCACGAACGGGAACACCTTCTCCATGATGAACTTCTTGGAGCCGACGAGTGCACCGCCGAGCACGCGACCCTGCCCGTCGATGAGCTTCGTGGCCGAATGCATGACGACGTCGGCGCCGAGCTTGAGCGGCTGCTGCACCGCGGGGCTGCAAAACGAGTTGTCGACCACGAACAGTGCACCGGCTGCTTTCGCGATCTTGCCGATGGCCTCGATATCGGCGAGCTCCGTCAGCGGGTTCGACGGCGTCTCGACGAAAAACAGCTTCGTCTCTGGCCGCACGGCCTGCTGCCATGCGTCGAAGTCGTTCGGGTCGACAAATGTCGTGGTAATGCCGAAGCGCGTAAAGATCTGCCCGAACATTCCGAGCGTCGAACCGAACAAGCTTTGCGAACTGACGATGTGGTCGCCGGCCTGAAGCGCGGCCATGACGACCGACAGAATCGCGCTCATCCCCGATGCCGTGGCGATGCAAGCCTCGCCGCCCTCGAGCGCGGCCAGCCGCTCCTGGAACATCGTCACCGTGGGGTTCGTGAAGCGCGAATAGGTGTAGTAGTCCTCGGAATGCTTGAAGCGCTCGGCCGCCTCGGCCGCGCTCGTAAAGCAAAAGCTCGAGGTGAGAAACAGCGCTTCCGAGTGTTCGTTGTAATCGGTGCGCACCGTGCCCGAGCGCACGGCGAGCGTGTCGAAATTCAAAGAGTCGTCCATGTCAGTAGTGCCTTACCCGTTCGATGCCAAATCGACAAACCGGCGGCCGCAGTGCACGGCGTCCGGCCAAACAAAAAGCCCGCTTCGATTCCGACTGATGCGTCGGGAAAGCGGGCTTGACGTAACTTCACGGGGGCAACCGGTTCGACATTTTGGCGCAAGGCGACATGTCGATGCCGTCTTTCGCTTTAGCTGTGTTTGGGTATGCCCCGCGTCCGCAAGCTGAATCAAATCGACGCTGAATGCGCATCGTAACACGATGCACACCGTTTCGTGCAATGCCGGCGCGCACGACTCGGGCGCGCGCCGGCCCCGCCTTACTCGACCGAGAGCTGCAGATGCAGCTGCGAACGCGCCACCGTCGAATCGACGGCTTCGCTTGCCGTGTCGCGATCCGACTGCGAGGCAGGCGCAAGACGCGCGCGTTCGATCACATCGAGGTACTCGCTCGTCACATCGCCGGTGATGTAGTCGCCGTCGAAGCACGACGCTTCGAAACGCGAGAGCGCCGGGTTGATGTCGCGCACCGCTTGCTTCAGGTCTTCGACGTCCTGATAAACGAGATAGTCGGCGCCGATGATCTGCGCCACTTCTTCGTCCGTGCGGCCGTGGGCGACGAGCTCGCCGCGCGTCGGCATGTCGATGCCGTAGACGTTCGGGAATTTCACGGGCGGCGCTGCCGACGCGAAGATCACGCTCTTCGCCCCTGCGTCGCGTGCCATCTGCACGATCTCGTGGGACGTCGTGCCGCGTACGATCGAATCGTCGACGATCAGCACGTTCTTGCCCTTGAACTCGATGGCCATCGCATTGAGCTTCTGGCGCACCGACTTCTTGCGCACAGCCTGGCCCGGCATGATGAAGGTGCGGCCGACGTAACGGTTCTTGAAGAAGCCTTCGCGATACTCCACGCCGAGCTTCGCCGCCACCTGCATCGCAGCGGGCCGCGACGAATCGGGGATCGGCATCACGACATCGATCGCCACGTCGGGCAATGCGCGCTTGATCTTCTCGGCGAGGTAGTCGCCCATGCGCAGACGCACGTTATAGACGGGCACGCCGTCGAGGCACGAATCGGGTCGCGCCAGATAGACATACTCGAAGATGCACGGGTTCAGTTGCGGCGAGTCCGCACATTGCTGCGTATGCAGATGCCCTTCGTTGTCGATGAAGATCGCTTCGCCCGGCGCAACGTCGCGCACGAATTCGAAGCCGACGCCTTCGACCGCGACCGACTCGGATGCAACCATCCACTCCACACCGTGCTCCGTCTCGTTCTTGCCGAGGCAAAGCGGACGAATGCCGAACGGATCGCGAAATGCGAGCAAACCGTATCCGGCGATCAGCGACACGATCGCGTAGGATCCGCGCACGCGGCGGTGCACGCCGGAGACTGCCTTGAACACCGCTGCCGGATCGAGCTGCAGCCCCGAGCTTGCGAGTTGCAATTCGTGCGCGAGCACGTTCAGCAAAACTTCGGTGTCCGAACTCGTGTTGATGTGGCGACGGTCGATGCGGAACATCTCGTCTTTCAGCTGCCGCCAGTTCGTCAGGTTGCCGTTATGCGCGAGGATGATACCGAACGGCGCGTTCACGTAAAACGGCTGAGCCTCTTCTTCGCTCGTCGCCGAGCCGGCCGTCGGATAGCGCACCTGGCCGATGCCCGAGGTACCGGGCAGGCTGCGCATGTTGCGCGTGCGGAACACGTCGCGCACCATGCCGTTCGCCTTGTACATGTGAAACGTGCTGCCGTTCGCCGTCGCGATGCCGGCTGCGTCCTGGCCGCGATGCTGCAACAGCAGAAGGCTGTCGTAGATCAGCTGATTGACCGGGGACTGGGAGATAACGCCTACGATGCCGCACATGGCAGGTCCTTCAAAGATACGAAAACGATAGCGCCGGGCGCTTCGCCGCTACTGCGGTCCGGCGTCCGGCTCAACTCGCCGCCTCACCACCTGTCATACGTGTATGTAGGTGGCAAGTGCGGGCGGCAGGAACGGTTTCAAGTCGCGCACGCCGCGCTCGGCATAGGGCCGCAACAGCGCGTCGCGCCAAAAAGCCTGCTTCGGCAGCTCGGTCAGGCCCGCCAGTGCGACGAGCAGCAGGACGAGCACGATGCCGCGTGCAAAGCCGAATACGAGCCCGAGCGAGCGATCGACGCCGCCGAGGCCGCTTGCCTCGACAATTCGCGCGATCAACGCATTCGCTACGCTGGCCACGATCACGACGCCGATCATGACGACGGCGAAGGCGAGCAGCCATTGCGTGAGGGCGCCGCCGGGCCAGTTAGCTGGAATATAGGGCACCACGAGGCCGACATAGCGGCACGCCACAAAAAAAGCCACGACCCAGCCGATCAGCCCGAACACTTCGGATAAAAGGCCGCGCCACGCACCGCGCAGCGCCGACAGCCCGATCACGGCAAGGGCGGCGTAGTCGAATGCGGTCAGCATCGGTTCGTCACTGTGCTGCGTTCGCCGCGAGGCCGGCCTCGCGGAACCTCGCGATCGCCGCCGACACGGCCGCGCGATCCGCGAACGGGACCGGGCGGAGCAGCGCGCGCGTGGTTTCGTCCGCCTGCTTGCGGTGTTCGACGTAGGCCGGTACGCCGGCCGCCCTGAGCTTCGTTTCCCAATTGCGCGCGGTCGTATCGTCGGCGAACACGCCGAGTTGAACCGCGTAGCGCGC
The DNA here is from genome assembly GCA_966431825.1 of uncultured Trinickia sp. GTDB lineage: Bacteria > Pseudomonadota > Gammaproteobacteria > Burkholderiales > Burkholderiaceae > Trinickia. The sequence continues at coordinate 229 of CBJMQH010000240.1, read as the reverse complement.
GCCCGGGGGCGCCGCGGGCGTGCCCGAATCGGCATCCGCCGTGCCGGCACCGGCCATTGCCGTAGGCTTGCCGGCCGACTTCTGTGCATTCGTCTGCGGTGATTTCGCTGCAGCCGCCGGTGCGGCGCTGTGCGGCTGCGAACCGGCACTCGCCGCGCCGGCCTGCGCCGTCTTGGCATCGGCTTGGCCGCGCGTCGATTCATTCTGGGACGCCGTTCCCGCGGGCGAA
>CBJMQH010000239.1:0-8080 GCA_966431825.1 uncultured Trinickia sp. | reverse complement strand
CCATCCGGAACGGAACACCGCGCACGCGGCATGAACGGCGCGCCGGGCGCAGTCGGCCTCTATCGCGGCCGCTTCGCGCCGTCTCCCACGGGCCCGTTGCACTTCGGCTCGCTCGTGGGCGCGCTCGCGAGCTACCTCGACGCGCGGGCGCATGGCGGCACTTGGCTCGTTCGAATCGAAGATATCGACGGGCCGCGCACGGTACCCGGCGCCGATCGGCAGATTCTCGCAACGCTCGACGCGTTCGGCATGCACACGGACGAGCCGCCCGTCTGGCAGAGCGCACGCACGTCCGACTACGTGCAGGCTTTCACCGCGCTGCAAGACGCAGGACTCATCTATCCCTGCGGCTGTTCGCGCAAGGAGATCGCCGATTCGCTCGCGAACGCCCATGCTCGTCATGCGACGCTCGCCTACCCCGGCACCTGTCGTGACGGTCTGAAGGGCAAATCGCCGCGTGCGTGGCGGCTGCGCGTGCCGGAACCGGGCGCCGCGTCGATCGTCTTCGTCGACCGCTGGCAGGGCCCGCAATCGCAGGACCTCGCGGCCGAAGTCGGCGATTTCGTGCTGAAGCGGGCCGATGGACAATGGGCCTACCAGCTCGCAGTGGTCGTCGACGATGCGAATCAGGGCATTACCCACGTCGTGCGCGGCGTCGATCTGCTCGATTCCACCGCGCGGCAGATCTATCTGCAACGCGCGCTGCACCTGCCGACGCCGGCCTATCTGCATGTACCCGTCGTCGTCGATGCGAATGGCGAAAAGCTCAGCAAGCAAACGGGCGCGCCGCCGCTCGACGCGCATGCGGCGCTGCCGGCCCGCGTCGCGGCGCTCATGGCGGCGGCCCGACACCTCGGGCTCGACCTCGGCGACGTTCCGCGCATCGCGACGCTCGACGCGTTCTACGCCCGCGCAACGGCCGCGTGGACCGCACGCGTCGCCGCAGCGCATTCGCAGGCGCAACGACGCGGCTAGCGATCGCGAGGCCGCCCTACGGCGGCCTGCCGTTAGTCGGCGTCAGCCGTCGCGGAACAAGAAGCTGTATGCATTGAGCGCAGGCACACCGCCAAGGTGTGCGTAGAGCACGCGCGAGCCAGCCGGAAATTCGCCGCGTCGCACCTTGTCGATCATCGCGTGCATCGATTTGCCCTCATAGACGGGGTCGGTCAGCATCCCTTCGAGTCGCGCACACAGGCGAATCGCTTCGAGCGTTCCGTCGTTGGGCAGGCCGTACGCGGGGCCGCCATAGCGCGTATCGAGCACGACATCGTTCTCGCCGATCGCGCGCTCGAGCGCAACGAGATCGGCCGTGTTGCGGGCGATCCGCAGAATCTGCGCACGCGTGGCCTCCGGCTTGGCCGAAGCATCGATGCCGATGACACGCTCGGCGCGCCCGTCGGCCGCGAAACCGACGACCATCCCCGCCTGTGTGCTGCCTGTCACCGAACAGACGACGATGTAATCGAACTTGAATCCGAGCGCCGCCTCCTGCGCACGGACTTCTTCGGCGAAGCCGACGAAGCCGAGGCCGCCCAGCGGATGCTCCGAGCAGCCGGCCGGAATCGGAAACGGCTTGCCGCCGGCGGCGCGAACGCTCTCGAGTGCTTCTTCCCAACTGCGACGGATGCCGATGTCGAAGCCGTCCGGTACGAGCCGGACGTCGGCGCCCATGATGCGCGAGAGTTGAATGTTCCCGACGCGGTCATAGACGGCGTCGTGATAGTCGACCCAGTTTTCCTGCACGAGCACGCATTTCATGCCCAGGTGAGCGGCCACGGCCGCGACCTGACGCGTTTGGTTCGACTGGATGCCGCCGATCGACACGAGCGTATCGCAGCCTTGGGCGATCGCCTCGGGAACGAGGTATTCGAGCTTGCGCGTCTTGTTGCCGCCGAACGCGAGTCCGCTATTGCAGTCTTCACGCTTCGCATAGAGCTCGACCTTGCCGCCTAGGTGCGCCGACAGGCGCTTGAGCGGCTGAATCGGCGTCGGGCCGAACGTCAGAGGGTATCGCGCGAATCGCTCGAGTTGCATGGAGAGCTCCGGAAGTGACTTCACAAGGGTGCCGCCGCACGGCGTGCCACATTGCCGTGTTCGGGCTGGCAGGTCGGCGAAAAAATGATAGGCCGCCCGCCGCGAAATGAGCTTGCGAAGAAAATCAGTGCCGCGCAATATCGAGCATTGCAAACCTGCTACTCATTCACTTCGTTTGGCGGATCAATGTATGTACGCAACGAAATTTCGTTCTAATCAGCAAGGAGCAGCCGCGCTGCCGCTACCGGACGCGAGTGCGCTCGATCGCGTCGATCGAGCGATCCTGAAGGCGCTGCAGCGGGATGCGGCGATCACGAATGTGGCGCTGGCAGGGAAGGTGAAGTTGAGCGCGCCGGCATGTCTTCGGCGCGTCGAACGGTTGAAGTCGCTCGGCCTGATCCGCAGAACGGTGGCACTGCTCGAGCCGGCCGCAGTGGGTGCCGGCATGCTTGTCGTGATCGGGATCGTGCTCGATCGTTCGACGCCCGAGACGTTCGCCGATTTCGAGGCGGCCGTGCGGGGCGTGCCCGGCTGCATGGAATGCCACGAGGTCACGGGCGAGTTCGATTACTTCATGCTGGTCCGCACGCGTGACAACGAGAGCTTCAAGCGCCTGCATGCAGAGAAGTTGCTCTATCTGCCGGGCGTGCGGCAGATCCGCTCTTTCATGGTGCTCAAAGAAATTCTGTCGACGACGGAATTCGCGCTCTGAGCCGGCGCATCGAGCATGAACCGGTACCGTGCGCAAGACGCGCTTAGCGCGCTTACGAAGTCGAGTTCGACGAGTTGCGACGCGGCATGCCGAAGCCGCCCAGCAACGCGGCGAGCGGCTGTTTCGGCGCAGATTTCGTCGCGATCGGCTCGGGCTTGTTCGCCTCGTCAGCCTCGCGCGCCGACGGCGACGGTTCGTACGGCTTCAGGAAGAAATCGTCGACGGGCGCCGCGCGGTGGTGCGTGCGTTCGTGTCCGGTGCGGCGGCGGCCGGTGCGGTCGTCGCGCTCGCGCCGGGTGCCCCCGACACGTTCGTCGCGGTGATGCCGCACGGGCACATCGACTGCGAGCGGCTGCACGTCGAGCGGGCGCTTGATGAGCTTCTCGATGTCGGCAAGCTGCTTGCGCTCGTTCGGACTGCAGAGCGAGAGCGCGTCGCCGGTGGCGCCGGCACGCCCCGTACGGCCGATACGGTGCACGTAGTCTTCCGCATTGAAAGGCAGATCGAAGTTGATGACGGCGGGCAGCTCGGCGATGTCGAGCCCGCGCGCCGCCACATCGGTGGCTACGAGCGCTTCGATTTCGCCGCGCTTGAACGCGTCGAGCGCCTGCATGCGCTCCGTCTGCGACTTGTCGCCGTGAATCGCCGAAGCCACCACGCCGTCGCGCTCGAGCTGACGTGCGAGGCGGCTCGCGCCGATCTTGCTGTTGCAGAATACGATCACCTGCTTGAGCGCGCGCTCGCGGATCAGCTGCACGACAGCGCCCTGCTTGTCGCCCTCGGCCACCTCGTAGACGATCTGCGAGACGTTCGCATTCGTCGAGTTGCTGCGGGCAACTTCGATGGTCTGCGGGTTGCGCAGATAGGTCGATGCAAGCTTCTTGATCTCAGGCGAGAACGTGGCCGAGAACAACAGCGTCTGCCGATCTTTGGGCAACAAGTTGATGATGCGCTGCAAGTCGGGCAGGAAGCCCATGTCGAGCATGCGGTCCGCTTCGTCGAGTACGAGAATCTGCACCTGACCGAGGTTCGTCGTCTTTTGCTGAACGTGATCGAGCAGCCGGCCCGGCGTAGCGATCAGGATCTCGACACCGCGCCGCAACTCGGCCGACTGCGGGTTCATGTCGACACCGCCGAACACGACAGCGCTGCGCAGCGGCGTGTGCTTGCCGTACGACTGGACGTTGGCGGCGACCTGGTCGGCCAGCTCGCGCGTCGGCGTCAGAATGAGTGCCCGCACAGGGTGGCGGGCCGGCGACGCGCTCGTACTCGCGGACGGCAACAACCTCTGCAGGATCGGCAGCGAGAAGCTGGCCGTCTTGCCGGTCCCGGTCTGGGCGGCGCCCATGACGTCGCGGCCGGCCAGCACCACGGGAATCGCCTGGGCTTGGATCGGCGTCGGCGTCGTGTAGCCTTGCTCGGCAACGGCCCGTTGGATCTCGGGGGCCAGACCGAATTGGTCGAAGCTCGCGATGGTAGGCGTGACAGCGGAATCGGACATGGTGGCGTTCGCTAAAAGTGCGCCGTAGGGGCGAAAATGCGCCGCTCAGGCGTCGCGGCGTTCGCGCGCGGGCGACGGCGGCAAAATGCGCCGCTCGATGAAGTCGGGGACCGCACACAAGGTGCTGGCGGCCGGCGGGCGACGTTTCGCGCTTAAACCTGCTTGAGCCTTGGCGCGAGAGTCCCCCACAACCGCTACTGCCGCAATAACCGGCTTCGGTCAGGATAGGCGGCGTCAAGCCGCCCAGAAAGGCCGGTATTGTAGCACCGCAAGGTTGCACGGGCCGTGCCCGACACCGCGCAAGGCCGCTCACCCTGCCGCGAAGCCATGACGAGCGGCCTCGTAGCGGCCGATGTCATGTGCCCGCCGTGCCGCAGACGGCGCCTGAACGCGGTCCTTCAGGAAGACGTGCGCGAGGAGACAGGCTTGACGGCGGCCGCGGCGGCCAGCGCACGAGCGCGCGCCTCGTCGATTTCGCGCCCGGTCGCCACGGCAACGCCCATGCGTCGCTTCTTGAAGCTCTCGGGCTTGCCGAAAAGGCGCAGATCGGTTTCGGGGACGGCAAGCGCTTCGCTCACCCCTTCGAACGCAATCTCGGCCTCGTCAAGGCCGCCGTAGATGACGGCCGAAGCACCAGGCGCCGCCAGCGTCGTATCGACGGGCAACCCGAGAATCGCCCGCGCATGAAGTTCGAACTCCGACAGACGCTGCGAGCGCAGCGTGACGAGCCCCGTATCGTGCGGGCGGGGGCTCACCTCGGAGAACCACACCTCGTCGCCGCGAACGAACAACTCGACGCCGAACACCCCGCGGCCGCCAAGTGCACCGGTCACGGCGCGCGCGATCTCGCGCGAGCGCTCGAGCGCGGCCGCCGACATCGGCTGAGGCTGCCACGATTGCACGTAGTCGCCGTCGACCTGCAAGTGCCCGATCGGCTCGCAGAAATAGGTCTCGACCGCCCCCGTCGCGGGATCGACGGCACGCACGGTCAACAGTGTGATCTCGTAGTCGAAGCGGATGAAGCCTTCGACGATGACGCGGCCCACGTTCACGCGTGCCCCGGCAGTCGCATAATGCCAGGCAGGCTCGACATCGGCCTCGGACTTGAGCACGGACTGCCCCTTGCCCGACGACGACATAACGGGCTTGACCACGCACGGGTAGCCGATCTGTGCAACGGCGGCCTTGAATTCGTCGAGCGAGCTCGCGAACGCATAGGGAGACGTCGGCAGTTCGAGCGTCTCGGCTGCGAGCCGCCGAATCCCTTCACGGTTCATCGTGAGCTGCGTCGCGCGCGCCGTCGGGATCACTTCCGCGGTGCCGGCCGTCTCGATCTCGGCCAGCGCGTCGGTGGCGATCGCCGCGATCTCCGGGACGATCAGATGCGGCTTTTCCGCATCGACGAGCGCGGCGATCGCCGCCCGATCGGTCATGTCGATCGAGTAGGCGCGATGCGCGACCTGGTGGCCCGGCGCATTCGGGTAGCGATCGACGGCAATGACTTCGACGCCGAGCCGCTGGAGCGCGATGATGACTTCCTTGCCGAGCTCCCCCGCGCCGAGCAACATGACGCGCGTTGCCGTAGACGAGAGCGGGGTGCCGATCCGTTGACCGATCTGCATGACGGGTTTCGTGAAAAAAGATGAGCGGGAAAGGCGCGATGCTAGCACGCGCTTCGCCCGCGATGCAGGGCCTCACGTAGGGCCTCCCGCAGGGCCTCACTATGCGCCGCCCGCGCCGGCGCGGCAACTGCAGACTTGTCTCGCCCCTGTCGCGTGGAGTGCGTTACCCTTACGCCTTTGTCAGATCGAAACGAAGGGTGGGGCCATGTCGAATCCGTTGATCGCGCGGCAGCGCGCCGCCTCGCGCGCGCGTCTTGCGGCCTGTGCGGGTGCGCTCGCAGCAGCGGGCCTCGTCGCAGCATGCGCAATGCCGAAGCACCCCGACGCCGATGCGGCGCCGAGCGATCCCTTCAACCCCGCCGCCGTGCAACTGCTCGACGATACGAGCTGGACGCTCGTGCAAGCGACGACAGCGACCGGTCAAGCCCTCGACGCCTCGGCGCCCTCCGACGGACAAGGCCCCGCGACGCTCGCTTTCTCGACGAGCACCGGCCAGCGGCGTGCCAGCGGCTTTGACGGTTGCAACCGCTTCGCGGGAAGCTACGAGCTGAAGAACGGCGTGCTGTCGTTCGGGCCGCTGATCGCCACACGCATGGCCTGCACCGGCGCACGCAACACGCTCGAACAGGCCTTTCTCGGCGCGCTTGCGCATATCGCGAAGACAGGCGTCCAGATGAAACCGCCTCAAACGCTCGAGATTGTCGCAACCGACGGTACCCGGCTCAAGTTCGCGCGCGAGCGCCAATGATCTGACTGACCGAAGGCGCGCCGCGACGGCGGTGCGCGGCACTTCGCCGCTAGCGCCGGGCAGACCCGCCGCGAAAGCGCCGGCCACCTCTTCGATTGTTCCATTCGTATGCATACGGTAGTTTTCGGCTGGTTCGGCATCTCGGCCGTCTGGTTCGCCCCTCTCCTCTGGCGCCTCGCAAAATCCGCGCTGCGGTTCGGCTCTGGCACACGCGGCCCGGGCACGATCCGGCTCTGGCTCGGCTTCGCGTGCGTGCTCGTCGCGAGCTGCACGCTTGAAGCCGCACTCGTTCACGAGACCGGCAACGCGTTCGGCAATGCGCTCGTCGGTGCGGCGGGCCACCTTGTCGGACGCGTCGGTGCGGGCTTCGCCGGGCTTGCGCTGCTCGCCGCCGGCTTGCCCTGGCTGATCGGCTTTCGCTGGCGCGACGCGATCGCCGCCGCCGATCGTGCATTCGGCCTCGGTCTGAACCTTCGCCCCGGCACAGCGTCGGCCGACGCCGGCACAAAGCCGACCAGCCTTCGATTGGCCGGCTCGATCGGCGAGGGGCGCGACGAAATGCGCACGGCGCGCGGTCTTGCGCAGGCACCGACTTCGAGAACCATCGCATCGAATCCCCTCACACCGCGCACAGGGCGCCGCTATGCGCGACCGACGCCGTGGCAGCCGCCTGCCGCTACGCGCCCGAAACGCGGCGTCGCCGCGAATAGTGTCGGGCAAGACGCCGTGCGTCCCGCGGCTGCCGTTGCGCGAACGGGCCCGTCGCGGCCGGTCAACGTGCCGCCGTCGATCACGCCGCGGCACCCGCCGCAACGCGCATCCGCCGTCCCGTCCGGCGCTGCGCCGGCTGAAGCATCGGGTGCGCCGCGGCTGGCCCCGAACTACAAGCAGCCCGCCTACCTGCGCCGTGCAGCCGCGGCAGCCGATGCACACGCAACCGCTAAAATTGCGAGCGAAAGCGACGCCGCCACCGGCGCCCTGCCGAGCGTTCAGGACACGCTGCGCGCGATCGAAGCGAACGCGGCGCAGTGGACGGCGCTGGCCGGAATGAGTCTCGCACGCAGAGGGGTATCCGGTACCGTCGTGCCGCCCCCTGCCGTGCCACACGATATGGACCCGCATGCCGCCGACCCGTGGCCGGCCGCACAACCGCCCGCCGAGTCATTGACCGCTGAGCACCCGCTCGCCGGGACGCTCGCCGCCACGCAGCAGATGCCGGTCGACATGCCCGGCGCCCTGCCCGCGGCGGTTGTCACCGAAGAAACTGCCGACGCGGCCCCGCCCGTGGGAGCCGACGAACGTGCCGCACCCGCGGTACCCGCCCCAGCGGCGGAGGGCATCGACACGCTCCGACAGAGCGAGCCGGAGAGCGAGCCACCGAGCGAACCGGCGCGCGCCTGGCCGACCGAACAGGCGCCGGTGCTGCCCGTCGCTATGGATCAGGCGACCGTCGCGGAGCCCCG